>NZ_JAXWCK010000035.1:0-27964 GCF_037349415.1 Anthropogastromicrobium sp. | reverse complement strand
AGGCACTAGAACTCCGTCAATGGAACCCCAGTGGCTTGCCGCTGGGTTAAGTCAGTAAAGTGGGTTGATCAAATGTATGAGCCACTCAACAGTATGCAGGCAATTTATGGTGCAATCGGTTCTTATTGGAACGAGGAGCCAGATGAGAAGGGCTGTTACACGATGAGAGATTTAAAGGATGGTGAGACAGCAGGTGAGCTGAAGTCAAAGAATGAGTTGTTAGGACCTACAGAGCAGCTGACAGAGGATTATGGTACTTACTATTATCTTGAGGATCGTGCTCAGCAAAGAATTGATGACATACGTGATTTCTGGTTCCAGTATGTAGATTCTACAGAGTATTATCCATCTGTTGTGTTTACAGAGGAAGAAACAAATACAATTAATGACTATTTAAGTGATTTAAAGGCATTGACAGAAGAAAAGACTGCTCACTGGCTTACAGATGGCGGCATCGAAGATGAGTGGGACGATTATGTTTCTGCAATGGACAGCATGGGACTGCAAGACGTTGTTGCAGCATGGCAGGCTGCATATGACCGTTATGTAGAGGCTCAGTAAAAAAGACCTGAGAAAATGGGGCAGGCATGAAAATGCCTGCCCTTGCTGTATCCGTGAACGATGATAAAAAGCTCACGGACAGAGCAGGGGCATGGAGTGGATGAAAAAGAATATAGCAAAGAAGTAGAACAAAGGGTCAATATCAAAGGAGGATGAAAATGTTATCACAGTTTAAGATGAATCCGGATCCAGCGTATCAAAACAGGGTACTTCCTGAGAGAGAAAATGCTTCTTGAAAGAACAAACTGTGGTATAGAAGAACTAAATCACGATTTGGAAAAGATTAATTCAAATCGTATGTATGTAAAGCTGACTACAGATGCTGATGAAATAGTAATCAATACAGAAAGTGTATTGGATGCGTCAAAGTCTGTTCAAGTAGTGTATGACCGCAATACAAAACGCTTTTTTGCACGAAACGCAGAAGGAAAGGAGATTTCTAGATTTAGTGATTCGTGTGATCTGGTTGAAGTTGAGGGAGAGATTACAATAGAGTATTTTCTTGATCATTCGATGATTGAGGTTTATTTAAACCAGAAAAAAGCAATGACACTTCGAAATTACGTGGCAGACGGAGAACGAAAAATCAGTGTAAGCTCAAGTAGTACCAATGCAAGAGTTAGTTCTATACAGCTTTGGAATATGAAAAGTGCTTATGACTAAAAAAGTCTTGACAAGATATATAAACCTAGTAAAATAGCATAAAAAACAATATAAAAATTTGCTGTTTTGCCAATGTGTTAAACGGTTGACATAAATGGCATTTCGAGTATATACTTACAGTGTAAGATAGGTACGCAAACAAATTTATAAATAATAAAGACAGCAAACAAAAGGGAGGAAATATGATCAGCGAAAAATTAGAAAAGGCAAGAGCTTATGAAGCAGAGAACGAGAAAAAGATCACACCACAGATGAGACCGGTGTTTCACCTGACACCACGAGTTGGCTGGATGAATGATCCAAATGGTTTTTCTTATTATAATGGGGCATATCATATGTTCTATCAGTATTATCCATATCGTCCATTCTGGGGACAGATGCATTGGGGTCATGCAGTGAGTAAGGATCTTCTGCACTGGAATTATCTTCCTGCAGCACTTGCACCAGATGAACCGTATGAAAACGGCGGCGGCTGCTTCTCAGGAAGTGCAATTGATCTTTCTGATGGACGTCAGCTTCTTGTGTATACTGGTGTATTATCTGAAAAACAGCCAGATGGAACAATGCACGATGTACAGCAGCAGTGCGTGGCAGTTGGTGATGGCGTAAATTATGAAAAGTGCGAAAATAATCCTGTTATGACAGCAAAACAGCTGCCGAGTGATTCGAACAGATTTGATTTTAGAGATCCGAAGGTATGGAAGGCAGCAGACGGAAGCTATCGCTGTGTGATGGTAAACTGTGATAACAAGGGAGATGGACGTGCAGTTTTGTTTGAAAGCAAGGATGGCTTCTCATGGAACTTTAAGAGTATTTTAGCACAGAATAATGGAAAGTATGGAAAGATGTGGGAGTGTCCGGATCTGTTTGAGCTGGATGGAAAGGCAGTTTTGATTGTAAGTCCGATGGAGATGGAGGCAGAAGGACTTGAATATCCAAATGGTCACGGTGTTGTATGCCAGATCGGAACATACGACGATGAGACAGGAACCTTTACATGTGAGCATGCACAGACTGTTGATTATGGTGTTGATTTTTATGCACCGCAGTCTACACAGACACCAGATGGCAGAAGAGTCATGATTGGATGGATGCAAAACTGGGCATTTGTTAACCAGCATGCAGAGACTGAGCCATGGTTTGGTCAGATGGCACTGCCAAGAGAGCTGTCAATTGTTGATGGCAAGCTGATTCAGCGTCCGACAAAGGAATTTGATGCATGCCGCAAAAATCCAGTTTCACACAATGGTGTGTGTGTAGCAGGTTTAGAGGCAGTAAAGCTTGAAGGCATTGAAGGTCGTGTGGCTGATGTTGAACTTACGATTGCACCAAAAAGCAAGGACGACAGTTACTATATGTTTGAAATGAGATTTGCACAGGATGACAAGCATTACACAGCACTTCGCTATCGTATGCACGAGTCTGAGCTTGAGCTTGACAGAAGCTACTCTGATTCTAGAATTGCGATGATTCACAAGCGTTCCTGCAAGGTAAAAGATAACGGCGGTAAGCTTAAGCTTCGTGTTGTGATTGACCGTTTTAGTGCAGAGGTTTTTGCAAACGATGGTGAGCAAGTGATGAGTGTAACATTTACGACAGATACTGCGGCAAAGGAAATCTCATTTGTGGCAGATGGAACAGTATACATGGATATTGTAAAATACGATATTGAGTGATGAAAGGCATGCAAACAGATATGAATGAGAAAATATATGATGTAACAGCACTTGGCGAGCTTTTGATTGATTTTACAGAAAATGGAACAAGTGCACAGGGAAATCCCCTTTTTGAGGCTAATCCAGGCGGAGCTCCATGTAATGTGCTTGCGATGCTTACAAAGCTTGGTCATAAAACTGCATTTATTGGAAAGGTAGGAGATGACTTCTTTGGAAAGCAGTTAAGAGAAGCCATCACAGAGGTAGGAATTGATTCAACTGGACTTTTAAGCGATCCTGAAATTCACACAACACTGGCAATGGTTCACACGTATCCAGACGGTGATCGCGACTTTTCTTTTTATCGCAATCCAGGAGCAGATATGATGCTTCGTGAGGATGAGATTCCGGAAGAGTTGATTAAAAGTACAAAGATTTTTCATTTTGGAACATTGTCAATGACACATGATGGTGTACGCGCTGCAACAAAAAAAGCAATCTCTATTGCAGAAGAAGCAAATGCGCTTATTTCCTTTGACCCGAATCTTCGCCCACCGCTGTGGAAGTCTTTAGATGATGCAAAAGAGCAGGTACTTTATGGTCTTGGTCATTGTCATATTTTAAAAATCTCTGACAACGAGATCCAGTGGCTTACCGGAAAAGAAGATTATACCGATGGTGTAAACTGGATTCGTGAGCGCTACAATATTCCGTTGATTCTTGTATCTATGGGTAAGGAAGGAAGCCGTGCCTATTATGAAGATAAGATTGTAGAGGTAAAGCCATTCCTGCAGAAAAATACTATTGAAACAACAGGTGCAGGTGATACCTTCTGCGGCTGTGTACTGCACTATATTTGTGAACATGGATTAGATAATCTTACAGAGGCTGATTTGACATCGATGCTGACGTTTGCAAATGCAGCAGCAGCAAGAATCACAACGCGAAAAGGTGCTCTTCGTGTGATGCCAGATCGTGCAGAGATTGAGGCGGTAATGGAAAAACAATAATCAGAAAATTAATAATCAGAAAGCGAGGATGCAAAATTCATGAAACTATACAGAATTAAGAATCGCCAAAGCTTTGGCTTTTCAGCTGAAAATCCGACTGGACAAAAAAATGGTGGTACAAAGGGTAAGGATTGTGAGAAATTAAGTCCGTGTATTCAGATTGCTCCGGGAGAAACTGTTACGCTGTGTGATACAGATGGTCCTGGCATGATTACACACATTTGGTTTACCGGATATGTTGGACATAGTTTTGTTATGCGTATTTATTGGGAAAATGAGGAATTTCCGTCTGTTGAAGCGCCTATCTCTGCATTTTTTGGCTGCGCATATGATGAAAATTTCAAGGATCGCGACGGAAACTACATTGTTTTAAATTCAGCGAAAATCCTCACAGCACCAGGACGTGGCTTTAACAGCTACTGGGAGATGCCATTTGCAAAGCACTGTCGCATCACTATGGAGAACCGTGGCAAGAAGGAAGAAACGCTGTATTATATGATCTCTGGCTGGTACGGCGAGATTCCTCAGGATGCAGGCTATTTCCATGCTGCATATCGTCAGGAGCATCCAGTTACGAAAGGACGCGCATATACAATTATTGATGGAATTGAAGGCAGAGGCTGCTTTGCAGGTGTGACACTCGCAACAGGTATGAATGGAAACAACACCTGTTGGGTAGAGGGCGAAGCAAAGATGTATATTGACGATGACCAGTATCCAAGCATGAATTATACTGGAACAGAGGATTATTTCTGTGGTTCATACGGTTTTGGAAATGATATCATTTTGAATCGTTACCAGACATTTAGCGGAATGTATACAGGACTTTTTGCTATCATGGGTGACAATCGCGAATTTTATAACGGACAGCAGCGCTTCTTGCTGTATCGCTTCCATGAGAAGGATCCGGTGTATTTCTCTAAGAATTTCAAAATGACGATCGACAACCTTGGATGGACAGGACCACGCTACGATGATTACACATCTGTTGCATACTGGTATCTGGAAAAACCGTCAAAGCTGGCAAAGGAACTGCCGAGTGATGAAGAAATGGTTATGAAGTAATGAATTGACATATGCCCACGGTGAAAACCGTGGGCTTTTTGCTGTCAAAAAAACACTAAGTTTTTTTATATACTATATTGCAATATAGAATAGTATGTGATATGATGCAGCTAACAGGAAAAAAGAAGGAGGTGTGAGCATGAATGCTCAGTTTAAAAAAGGAGCGCTTGAGTTGTGCGTGCTGTCGCAGCTGGCGCTTCGTGACCAGTACGGCTATGAGCTTACTGAAAATATTTCAAAGGAGATGAAGCTGGCGGCAGGTACGCTGTATTTGATCTTAAAGAGGTTGAGGGATGAGGAATATGTGGAGACATATCTTGTCGAGGCAGGGGAAGGACCAGCTAGAAAGTATTATCACCTCACGGTGAAGGGCTGGGCCTATCAGGAACAGTTAAAGAAAGAATGGTTTGATTTCACGGCAGCAGTTGAGCGGCTGATAGTGAGCAAAGAAAGCAAGTGAATAAAAAATAGCAGCCGAGTTAATATACGATGCTGAGTATGAAGAAAGGTGGAAAATATTATGAAAAAGGACGAATTTTTTGCACAGCTGCGCACTGCATTTGCAGGGATGGATGAGGAATTGTTGACGGATATTCTCGGTGATTACGAGAATCATTTTAAGGAAGGTATTGAAAACGGAAAGAGTGAAGAGGAGATTTGTGAAGAACTTGGAAATGTCGAGGAAATCCGTCAGGCATTCTTAGATGAAAATCCGGCTGCTATGACAATAAATGTCAATTCAAATTCGGACGCAGTGGGTAATTCTGATATTTATAACCGTTTTTATCCAGGCATTCAGCGTGTCAATGCTCAGCTCACAGATGCCGATATTGAAATCAAAAAGAGCAATACAAATGAGGTAGAGCTGTCTGTAACTGGTGGGCTTGCAGATGATATGGAGGCATTAAAAGAGACGCTTCGTGTCAGTGCGTCTGTTGGAACCCTTTCGATTCAGCAGGAAAAGAAAGCAGGGATAAGTGTTTCTTATGCTGCCTCACGCTTATTTGGCCTTAAGGTGGGGAAATATTCAGCAGGAATTGCTATTCATATTGCAGTGCCAGAGCAGTTTGAAAAAATTAAGGTAAAGAATATAAGTGGCGATATCGTCGTAAATGATATATCTAGTGAACGTTTTCTAGTAGAAGCAGTGAGTGGTGATATTTCTGTGGATCAACTTAATACAAAGCAGTGTGAACTTAATTCAAAGAGCGGTGATATCAAAACAAATAACAGCAGCGCAAAGACTTTATTGATTCATACTGGAAGCGGTGACGTAGGAGTGGAAGATTGTCAGGCAGATGAACTTTTTGCATCAAGCATCAGCGGCGATGTGAATGTGATCGCATGCAAGGCAGATAAGATGGATGTTGTGAGTATAAGCGGAGACATAAAGGCCGAATTTGATAAGAGCGCGCAGTGCAGAGCAAAGAGTACCAGTGGTGATTGTAAAGTGACGATTGGAAATCAGGTAGATGCTGTAGTTTCCAGTACCAGCGGTGATGTAAACGTTCGCTACATTGGAGAAATTGGACTCGAAATGGTGCTTTCCAGTACGAGTGGTGATGTTTCTGCTGTCTGTGGAGGAATTAACAGTAAGGGAAAGAAAAAAGTGCAGGAGCGCTTTGGTGAGCCTGACAGTAAGTTAAAGGCATCTACCATATCTGGTGATATCAAGGTACGCGATTGTTAAGTCAGCGTTCACGGGATATTTTTTCGCCGCTAATTTAAGTATTGAATATGAACTGTAGTGATTCAACTACCACTTGATTTTTGACAAAAACACCTGCATTGAATTCAAGTATTGCGTAAGCTATAATACAACCATCCGTTGAGACAAGAAAGGAAAGACGCAGAGGAGGAGAATAGGATGAGCAACAGCAATGGAGTCCGAAATGGAACTGAGAAGAATCCATATACGAGTAGTCCATATACAAAAATCGGGGAGCGAATTGGACAGCTTCGCAAGCAGGCAGGCTTAAAACAGGAGGAGCTTGGGCGCGCCGTGGGCGTAACCACGCAGGCAGTATCGCGATGGGAGTGCGGTGGCGCGCCGGACATTGAGCTTCTTCCAGCGATTGCTGATACGCTTCATGTATCAGTGGATGAGTTGTTTGGAAGAACACCAGTGGCACAGACGAATATAAAGGAGCTGTTTGACCGCACCTTGTATAGCTATCCGAAAAAAGACCGCATGAAGGCGGCGTGTGATCTGATGTGGAACATCCAAAAGGCGGTGCTTCGGTGCGAGGATTCAAATATAGACAGCGTTGCTGTGTCCAATATTCTTGATGCGGCAACTCAAAAGAACCAGAGAAAAACGACACAAAGTCAAGATGTGCAAAGCCAAAATAATGATCATGACGAGCACAATGAGCATAAAAAGAAGGCATACAGCACAGCAGAGGACTCGGATGCTAGTATTTCCACCAGTGGTCTTTATATTGAGACGGACAGCGGCTATATGAGCTATGGTTTTAACAACCTCGACTACATATTTTTGCTCTCACAGCCAGAGAACGGGTTTGAGTCGGTAATCAAGGATGCCGATTCGCTGCGCAGACTGTTTTCCTTACTCGTTAAGCCATATTGTCTGGAGGTCGTTGCGGCGTTGTATGCGAAAAAGCCAAACGAAAATGTCACAGGGCGTCTCTTAGCAAAGGAATTAAATGCCCCAGAGACAGAGGTCATTGCTGTACTCGATGAGTTGTGCAAGTATCATCTGATTCGTAATCTTGAGATTACCGATACAAATGGAAAAATGCACATTTATTCGTATGAAAACAGTGCCGAGTGGGTGGCATTTCTCACCTTTGCAAGTATGCTTATGTATACAGAAAATGAGGCAAGACTGGCAGTCAATATGAGAAAACAATCTGCCTTTTCGGCACCAATTGGAAGCAAAAATCCGTTTGCATCGTGGAATGAGCGCAAGGATGATAATGAGCGCATTAACTTGTACCAGGCAGGAGACGAATGAAAAAAATGAATAGTTCAAAAGCAAATGGCAGAAATTGAATTGTCAAAAATCAGGTAGTGGGAGAAAAATAAAATGAAAACAAAGCAAAACAAAAAGAAAAGCAGGGAATTTACACACCAATTATACTATAAAAATAGAATAAAATTCATCGTAACCATCATCTTAACGATTGCTATGAGCTCAATAAATCTGATGATCTCATGGCTGATTCAGCAGATCATGGACAGCATGGCAAATCAAAATATGCAGTCTGTTGTGCGATGTGCATGGATTGCAGCGAGTGTTGTTATTGCGTATACAGTAGCGAATGCAGTTTATCGAGCAGTATATCCAAGATTTTTACAACGAGCCATGCAACAGTACCGCGATTATGCGTTTTCGCGGCTGACACAGAAAAGTTTGCGCTCTTTTTCAAAAGAGGGAACTGCACTTTATGTTTCGGCGTTGACAAATGATTGCACCTCAATCGAGAACAACTATTTGGCTGCAACATTCATCCTGATTGAGCTTCTCTTTTGCTTTTTGGGTGCATTGATCATGATGCTTTATTACAGTCCGGTTATGTTAGTTCTTGCAGTTGCTTTGTCATTTCTGCCAGTGGCTGTATCCATGACGGCAGGAAATCGCCTGACAGAGCAGGAAAAGGAAATTTCTAAAAAAAATGAGCGTTTTGTTTCAATTGTGAATGAGCTTCTGTCTGGCTTTCCAGTCATCAAAAGCTTTCGTGCAGAGACACAGGCAAGTCGTTTATTTTCGCAGCGAAATGAGCAGGCAGAGGAGGCAAAGAAAAATAAGCGCCGTACCGAGCAGCTGATATCACTTCTGGCAAATGATGCGGGAATCATTGCCCAGATGGGAATTTTTCTGGCAGGTGCATGGCTTGCAATTAGCAGCAAAGGAGTAACAGCTGGTGTTGTAATCGTATTTGTCCAGCTGATGAATTATGTTTTAAACCCAATTAGTCAGGTTCCGCTTCTGTGGTCAAACAGAAAGGCTGCGATTGCACTGATGGAGAAATTGTCAGATGCATTATCAGAGAACGTGCGCGAAGAAGGAAGAGAAAAGCTTAATGGTTTTTCAGAAAAGATCGAAGTGAAGGATCTGACGTATGGATATGAGCCAGAGAGTCCTGTGTTAAAAGATCTGGATGTTCAGTTTGACGCAGGAAAGAGCTATGCAATTGTAGGAGGATCAGGAAGTGGAAAATCGACGCTTTTGAATCTTCTGATGGGAAGCAGCAGTAACTATCAGGGCGAGATTTGCATAGATGGTGTTTCAATTAAAAATATTGAAAGCGAATCGCTCTATCAGCTGATGACATCAGTGCAGCAAAATGTCTTTGTTTTTAATGATACCATAAGAAACAATGTCACTATGTTTCATGAATTTCCAGATAAAGAAGTCACATTAGCATTGGAGCGCTCCGGCTTGTCGGAGTTTATCGAAAAGCACGGCGAAGAATTTGTCTGCGGCGAAAATGGCGCGAATCTGTCAGGCGGTGAGCGTCAGCGAATCAGCATTGCAAGAGCGCTTCTTAGAAAATCACCAATACTTCTGGTTGACGAGGCAACTGCCGCACTTGATGCCGCCACTGCAAGAGCAGTCAGCTTTTCTATACTGAATCTGGTTGGAATGACAAGAATCGTCGTAACGCATCGCCTAGAGGAAGCGATTCTTCGCCGCTATGATAAAATCCTTGTCATGAAGAATGGAACAATCTGCGAGCAGGGAAATTTCGATACGCTTATGCAGCAAAAAGGACAATTTTATTCCCTGTTTCAGATTGCGCACTGAAGATAAATAACTCTTGGTGTTACTGTTCATGGATAAGCCAATATTTCGGCAGAGCCCGAAGGTGAATGGATTTCACGAGCCGGACACTTGGAGCAGGTCTTTCAAAGTAATGTATGATAAGAAAGAACATAAAAGGAACCTGCGGAGTTTGGTCCGGCGACGAAACCATTACACCGAAGGGCTTTCGTAGCATGACGCATGAACTGTAACCTTTTGGTTAAAATGTCAAATTCTCAGTTGCTCTCTTGCAATATCCTCCCAAATGGAATATTATAAAATCAGTGAAATTATGAGCAAAGAAGGGAGAACAAAGAGGCATGGAAGTTCTTGTAGTTGTAGATATGCAAAACGATTTTATTGATGGGTCACTTGGCACTAAGGAGGCCGTTTCAATTGTGCCAAAGGTGGCAGATAAGATTAAGAACTTTAAGGGATTGGTTCTTGCAACAAGAGATACACATGAAGAAAATTACTTGAGTACGCAGGAAGGAACTAATCTTCCAGTGCAGCATTGCATCCGTGATACGAGAGGATGGGAGCTGAATGACGAGATCGCGTCACTGATCGATGGAAATCCGATTGACAAGCCTACCTTTGGAAGTGTGGAACTCGGAAAACGTCTTGTGGCACTTAATGAGCAGATGGGAGTTGACAAGATCATATTTGTGGGACTTTGCACCGATATCTGTGTCATTTCCAATGCAATGTTAGTAAAGGCATTTTTGCCGGAGGTTCCGATTGAAGTAGATGCATCATGCTGTGCAGGTGTGACACCGCAGAGCCATGAGCGTGCGCTTCGGGCAATGGAGAGTTGTCAGATCACAATTGTATAGTGGTGAGTAAATGGAATAGGAAAAGGAGGTAGCGAGAATGGCATTGCCAAAGGAAGAAATTAAAACAATAGCTGATATTGAAGCGTTACCAGAGGGAACGCGCGCGGAACTAATCGACGGACGACTTTTTCTGGATACGGCACCAACAGTAACTCATCAAGCCATTGTCAATTTTTTAGTAACGGAGATCAACATTTATATTCGCTCTAAGGGCGGTAAATGCCGAGTTTTCCCATCTCCATTTGATGTGCAGCTTTCAGCCGATGATATTTACAACCTTGTTCAGCCAGATATATCCGTGATTTGTGATCGCGATAAATTAAGTAATGGAAAGCGCTGTATAGGTGCACCGGACTGGGTAATCGAGGTGGTGTCTCCATCCACAAAAGCGCAGGACTATATTATTAAAAGGGGTAAGTATCAGGCAGCTGGTGTTCGTGAATATTGGATTGTCGATCCGAGCAAAAAGAGAGTATCCATGTGCAATTTTGAAACACCAGATTATGAAGATTGTAATTTTAACGAATCTGCGAAAGTGGGCATTTATCCAGATTTGGTAATCAATTTTGCAGAAATGGATATATAAGCGCGGATGATGCAACAAACGATAGAGGAATCGTAATAGTATTCTATATGGGAGGAAAAAAGAAATGGAAAAAGAATTTGTATTCAAAAAAGGAAGTGTTGTCGTAGAGACAAATAAGGGAAAGGTACGTGGCTATGCCTACAATGGAGTGTCTGTGTTTAAGGGCATTCCGTATGCAAAGGCGAAGCGTTTCCATGCGCCAGAGCCGCTTGAAGCATGGGAAGGTGAGCTTGATGCAACAAGCTTTGGCTATGTGTGTCCGCTTCTTGAGATGCCAAAGCCAGCAGGAGAGGTGTTTGTACCGCATCGCTACTGGGTTATGGATGAGGATTGTTTGAATCTGAATATTTGGACACCATCATGTGATGAAAAAAAGCGCCCTGTTCTAGTATGGTTTCATGGCGGCGGCTTTGAAGCTGGCTCTTCAATTGAGCACATCGCGTATGAGGGCGAAAACATGAGCCGCAGAGGTGATGCAGTTGTTGTATCAATCAATCACCGCTTAAATGTGCTCGGATATTTTGATTTGTCTGCATTTGGATTAGAGTATGCCAATTCAGGAAATGCCGGAATGGATGATATCATTGCGTCACTAAAATGGGTGCAGGAAAATATTGAGAAATTTGGCGGAGATCCAAAGAACGTCACAGTATTTGGTCAGTCAGGCGGCGGTGCAAAGGTGACAACGCTTCTTCAGATGCCGGCAGCAGATGGACTTTTTGCAAAGGGCATTAACATGAGTGGTGTAATCAATGATTTGATGCCAAAACGTGGACAGAGCGGAAAAGAAATTGCAGAGGCTGTTATGGAAGAACTTGGCGTAAGCAGTGTAAAAGAACTTGAAAAGGTACCATATGCACAGCTTGCAGCTGCTTATTTAAAGGTGCGTCCAACATTTCAGGCACAGGGAAAATATAGCGGCGGAGCCCCGATCCCGAATGAATTTTATGTGGGCGATCCAAGCGATGTAGGTTTTCGTAAGGAAAGCAGTAATGTTGCACTTATGGTTGGAAGTGTATTTGGCGAGTTCTTCACATTTGCACCGATGCCATTTGACAGAAACCATATGACAAAAGAAGAAGGTGAAAAGGTCGTTGAAAAGGTAATGGGAGAAAAGGCAGCAGCAGAGCTTCTTCCACTTTTTGAAAAGGCATATCCGACACATAATCCTGTTGATCTGACTGTGCTTGACACCATTGTTCGTGTCCCGCTTCTTGACTATGTAAAAGAGCGCAGCAAAATGAACGCACAGACATATTCATATATGTTTGATCTTGAACTGCCGCTTGATGGCGGCTGGGTTCCGTGGCATTGTGCAGATATCCCGTATGTCTTTGCAAACACATCATTCACGCCATATACACAGGAAGCAGGCGTTACAGAGCGCGTCGAGACAGAGATTTTTGACAGTGTTATGTCATTTGCGCGCACAGGTGATCCAAACAACAGCGCAATCCCGAATTGGCCGGCGTGCACACCAGATCATATCTATACACTCGTGACATCAAAAAATACGCGTGTTGAGTGTAATTATGATGATGAGCTTATGAAGGTTATTCCAAAGTATCGTCCTACTGATTTGCGCAACCATAGCGAAGAAGAGGGACAGATTCAGCATTGATCGGTTCTAGGGTATAAGATATAAGAAAAGGCAGGTCGTAATGACCTGCCTTATATTATTTTTCCAGCGCATTTTTAAGTATCAGAAGTTCATCATAGTACAGGCAGTACCCTGGTGCATCATTTTTAACATCTTCCATCAGTTGATTCAGATCAAACCATTTTACTGACTGGATTTCTGACTCCTGCAGCACAAGATCTTTGATTTTCACAGGCTTTGTGTAAAGATACAGCGTGCTAAATTCATGGTTGTGAAATGGTTTTCCATAAAAGATGCTGTGGCTGTTTCCTTCATGTGTGCCAATAGGAATAAGATCGCCAGGTGAAGCCTTGATTCCAAGTTCTTCTGAGAGTTCACGAATCGCAGAATCAAGGACAGAGCTTCCTGCTGGAACATGACCGGCTGACGAGATGTCATAGCAGTCCGGGAAAGAATCCTTGTCGTGGCTTCGTTTTTGGAGAAGCAATTCATAGGCAGGCTTATTTTGTGAAGTGTCGGCTTGTGTGTCAGAAGCGATTTTATTATTTGCTTTAACAGGCCGCACAATCCACACATGACCTGTTCTGTGCGGCGTATCAAGAAGATGGCACAAAGAACGCTCCCTTGTCAGTCCTGTCGGTACACCGTTTTCATCTAGGATATCGAAAAGCTCAAGCTTTTTGCCATTTAGATTTGCGTCAATAAGGCGGTGCTCATTTACCTGATCATAAGTGAGTTTCAATGAAAAGAATGGTGCATCTTCCAGCAACAGCTTAAAAAAGATAAGATCCCCTTCAAACAAATTTAGCGTCAGCAATTTATTCTTTGGAACCCACTTAAGCTCGCCTTCATTGCAGGAAGTCATTTCGCCTTCAAAGCCATCAGCCGTATAGAGGCAGACATATTCGCATATATCGCGGTAAACAAATGTCAGAATACCGCGCATTTTGTAGGAAGTCAGTGTGAGTCCGGTTTCTTCCTTAACTTCGCGCAGCAGACACTCATCAGGACTTTCATTTTCTTCAAAGTGACCGCCAACACCAATCCACATATCTTTATTAAAATCATGTTCCTTTTTTGTGCGATGCAGCATCAGATAATGATCGTCGCGCTCTAAATAGCAAAGTGTAGTAAATTCCATAGCATTTTGTCCTTTCAACCTGTGTTTCATTTATCGTAGCACAGATCACAAGATACAGCAATAAGAGTGTCGAAATACGCGATTGAAATTAGTTGAAGATTTTGTCGAAACCTAGTAGGATAAAACTGCACGAAAAGTGCAGAATTGTTGAACGAGGAAACTGCGAAAGACTAGAAAAGTGAAAGAATACTTTACGCGAATGAATAATGAAGGGAGAAACCATGACGCAGGATGAAAAAATATATAAAGAAGCAGCAAAGGCGCTGATAGGATATTACTCATGGCATATGGATGAGCTCTTAGAGCTTTACAATGCGATGGGACAAACGCATGAGAAGGATTTGTCTAAGCTTCATCTTAAGATAGAGGGCGATGGCGCATATATCTGGATGGATGGACTTCATACTTATTTCATCAAACTGTAAGATTACGGTAATGGAAATTTCCTCACAGTTGTGGTAGAATAAAAAAAAAGCAGATGGGAAACCGGACTGCATTCATGGAAAATAGTGGCATACAAAAAAACTGTTATGCGACATTTCAGAACTGTGAGGAAGCAAAATGAATTTAATGACATTATTAAAACCAAAGGGAGAGATTGAGTATCTTCACAAGGAGGATACGCTGCGTCAGGGACTTGAGCGTATGAGAATATATGGCTACACTGCGTTGCCGGTTATCGATGAGGATGGCTGTTATGCCGGATCGGTAAACGAGGGCGATTTTTTATGGTATATGTTAACGTATCACAAATGTGACATGCAGGAGCTGGAGAGCTTTCAAATCAAAGAGATTATCCGTAAGGACTGGATGCCGCCAGTATATGTGTATGCGACAATAGATGAGATGATTGAGCGTGCATCCAATCAAAATTATGTACCAGTTGTAGATGATCGCAATGTTTTCATTGGCATCATTACAAGACGTGATATTATTAACGCATTCCGTCGCCAGCAGGATCAGCAGGCAAATCAAAATGAGGGAATAAAGGTACAAACAGAAAGGATAATGCATGTGGTATGAGAAAGATATTACTTATTGGAACGGGCGGAACAATCGCTTGCGGACACAGTGAGGATGGATTAAAACCGCTTCTTACGCCAGAGCAGCTTCTGTCGTATGTGCAGGATTCAAAGGATTTTTGTGAAACGGACACTATTCAACTGATGAATCTTGACAGTACAAACATCGAACCAAAGCATTGGCTTGCTATGGCAGCCTGCATTGAAGCACATTATGATGAGTATGATGGTTTTGTCATTTGTCATGGAACGGACACGATGGCATTTACGGCAGCAGCACTCTCTTATCTGATTCAGCATTCACCAAAGCCGATTGTTATTACAGGAGCACAGCATCCAATAGACTTAGAGGATACTGATGCGAGAGTAAATCTTATGGATAGTCTCAGGTTTGCAGCAAGCGAAAAGGCACATGATGTATGTGTTGTATTTGATGGGAAAATTATTGCCGGAACACGTGCAAAGAAGGAGCACAGCAAGAGCTATAATGCATTTGCAAGTGTCAATTATCCATATCTTGGCATGATTAGTGACGGACGTGTTCTTTTGTATTTTGAAGAGCCAAAAGAGATGGGACCGGTACAGTTTTATCATGATATGACTGCATCAGTAGGATTAGTTAAGTTGGTGCCGTCTATGCCTGCTGATATTCTTGATTATGTGGCAGGACGATGTGATGCTGTAATCATCGAGGCATATGGTGTCGGTGGTCTTCCTGTTTACGAGCATGGAAGCTTTTTCGATGTGGTACATAAGTGGACACGTGAGGGAAAGGTGTTTGTAATGGCTACACAGGTTGCCAGAGAAGGCAGCAATCTTGCTGTATATGAGGTTGGAAAGAAGGTAAAGGAAGAGGCAGGTGTCATGGAGGCATATGATATGACACTAGAAGCTGTTCTGACAAAGCTTATGTGGATTTTGCCGCAGACAAAGGACGCAGGACAGGTGAAGAGACTGCTAGGACAATGCATTAACAGAGATATTCTTTGGACGCGCAAATAAAAATGATCTGGCATGATATTACCTTATGTTTCATAGGATAGCATAGGCGGTCCGGGAGACAGCCGGAAAGGCGTAGGTAATTCTATGAATGATTGGGGAATGTCGGTACTTAGTCAGTATCCTGTGACAGTTCGTACAACGCGAAAGGTACGGGGCGCACTTTTATGTGATACAAAAGAAGGACTGTATCTGCTTTCAGAATACCGTGGAAAACAAGCACGGTTAGAGGCAGAGGCGGCCCTTCTTTTATATCTGGCGGAAAATGGAATGGTGCACACAGACCAGATCATAAAAAATGAGAAGGAAGAACTGCTCTCTAAAAATGAAGAAGGCACAGGTTATGTGTTAAAAATGTGGTATCCATGGCCAGAATGCAGTGTAAGCAGTATTGGTGATCTCGTACAGGCTGTGAATAGTCTTGCGCGGCTGCATGTTTCTATGAGGCGTATGCCAAAGCATCTGCTCATAAAACAGGAGAAAGTGCAGTCTGAAGAAAGCAAACAGGATATGACAGAAGGCAATGCTGTCACAAATACACATAAAGAAAGGCAGAGTCTGGCCTGTCAATATGAAAAGCACAATCGTGAGCTTCGCCGTGTGCGTGCCTATCTGCATCGTAAAAAGAAAAAATCAGTGCTTGAGCAGTTTATCCAAAAAAGCCTTGATGAAATGTATAATCAGGCAGACATTGCAGTGCGTGCAATGATGGACGGCGGACTTTATGAGGTGGAGGAACAGGCGAAAAAAGAAGGCCATCTGATACATGGCGCGTATCATCAGCACAATGTACTTATTGGTCAGGGGCAGACGGCAGCAGTAAATTTTGAGCAGTTTCGTGTGGGCTGCCAGATTTGTGATCTGTATCAGTTTATTAGAAAAATCATGGAAAAGCATAACTGGAATCAGGAGCTTGGAATGAGGCTGATTCGCGAATATAACAGAGTCCAAAACATGTCACAAAAAGAAATAAGCCTATTAGGATTTATGATTGCATACCCGGAAAAATATTGGAAACAGGTAAATTTCTATTTTAATAACAGCAAATCGTGGATTTCTGAGAAGAATATCGAGAAAATAAAAAAGGCAGTGGAACAAAATAGTGTACGCACTGCCTTTGCTGATTGTCTGCTGCAGAAGCAGCTGTAAAAGTTAATTATTGGTCAAACATGCGATAATACTGAAGAATCTCATAATTATCAAGCCATGTTTTTTCTTCGCCAGTGGCTTCCTTTAAATAGTGACATGTACCGTCGGTGTCTACATAGCCAACTGCATTGACGACAGGAAGCACTTCTGACATCTGTGAGAGGAAGCTTTGATATTTTGTAAGGCCAAGACCGGCAACCTTGGCAACTTTTGTAGAAAGATAATTGGCACTAATTGCAAGATTACTTTCCTCCTCGATATCATAATTTGCCCAGATAAAGAAAGGAACCTGCTGACGCTTTTGCTGTTCTTCGAGCGTCTGGTTATTGATATCAAGGCCATTCTCTTCGTAGATTGGTTCGACAACATAATCGTTTGGCTGATGATCACCGAAGAAGACAACAATTGTTTTCTTGTCAGAAGCAGAAAGCTCAGTAAGCAGATATTTAACTGCGTCATCAGTGTATTTCATCAGGGAAAGATAGTTGTTTAAATACTTGGTGCTCTTTGTATTTTTAAACTTAGCCTCAATAGACGGAGTGAAGTTATCATACGGCGTGCCATAACTGCTGTGATTTTGCATTGTTACATTAAAGATAAAGGCAGGATCGGTGCTTTGATTTAAGACATCAAGAACTTCTTCAAAGTCGGCCTGATCGCTGACATATTTTCGAAGCTGTTCGCCGTGATGATAATTTTTCAAGGAAAGAAACTGTCCAAAGCCCATCTTTTCATAAACAGAGCTTCGATTCCAGCCAGAGGCATTGTACGGATGCATAGCAGTTGTGCTGTAGCCTAATTCCTTCATGTGTGAAACAATTGACAGAGCATACTTATTTAAATACTGCTGATAAGGAATGCTTCCGCTTGGAAGAAATGCCATCGAATCTCCTGTCAGATATTCAAACTCTGAATTTGCCGTGTTGCCGCCAAGAACAGATACATAAAGATGACCGCTTATGGTGTTTGGAGCGCCGTCAAGCAGACTTCGAATATATGGCATAAAGTCTTCGTTGCAGGAAAAGTCACCAAGTACAGTAGGATCAGAGAAACATTCATCCATAATGACAACGATGTTTGGAAGATCATCGGCAGTAGAAGAAGTTTCAGTCTGCTCATCAAGAAGCGATTTAGCATATTCTTTGCTGTAGCCGTTTGGCTCATCAATTCTAAGATAGCGGCTGTCCATCAAAAAGGCAACGAAAAAGCCATTTGTCTTAAACATATATTTTGGAGTAAAGAGCGTGTTGTCAAGGCTTGTATAATCCGCAATGTCAGGCTGATATAAAAAGTGGACATAGCAAGCAGACGGAATGATTAAAACGCAGCAAAGTGCCAGACGAATCAGTCCGCGAATTGTCTTTTTAGCGCTTAGAGCCGGGAAATGAATATTACATTTTCCGGCAAGTATTATACATCCTAAAAAACCAGCTGCCAGCTGAGCAACAAGATATGTGATGCTGAAGGTATAATTGTTTGCAACAGTGGCTGCAGTTCCAACTGAGAGCAGATCCCATGGCAGAATCGGTGAGGAGCGAAACAAAATGACAAAATAGTTTGCCAGACCGACAATCATGGTAAAGATAAGCAGAATATCAAGTGAGATTTTTGTTGATCCGCTTACGAAGAAGAAAAACAAAAAGAACAAATAGTAAAAGACAAGATTTAATAAAACAGCGTCAATCTCCATCGTTTCCCAGACAACATGTGTCATAGACTCCAGTAAAAAGAATGCGGCTGTCGGAAGAATAATAGTGATGACAGTCTTTACAACTGGATGCAGAGAAATTGGAAGCACGTAGATGACCATAGAGACAATGGCAATGGCAATCAGAATTAATAGATTAGGCAGGGAGAAACCATTAAAAAAGCAGGCCATTCCAATGCATATGGCAAAAAGTGCCAGAAAAACAAAAAAGCCTGCTTTCTGTCGGAGCGACCAGTTAGACAAGCTTTGTTTATCTTTGGAAGAATGTAAAAAAGTCTTCATAATACATGTCACCTTTCTTTAAATATTGTATTTCGCTTCGTTAGTATAACACAAGATTTCGGTAAAGAATAGGAGTATTTTGTGAAAAATCTTTGAAAAAAGATTCCATTTTTTTGTTTTATCTAGTATACTTAGGGTAAAAGAAAGCAGTGTCCTTTAAAAAAGTGACACGGAAAGGCATGGTTTTTATGGATTATCAGGCATTGTATGATGAGTGGCTGACAAGCCCGTGTTTTGACGAGGCAACAAAGGCTGAGTTAAGAGGAATTTCAGAAGAGGAGAAAAAGGATCGTTTCTATACGGAGCTGGAATTTGGTACAGCTGGTCTTCGCGGCGTGATTGGAGCTGGATTAAACCGTATGAATATTTATACAGTTCGCAAGGCAACACAGGGACTTGCTAATTATATTATCAAGGCAGGAGAGCAGAAGAAAGGTGTTGCAATCGCATACGACTCCCGTCGTATGTCTCCAGAATTTGCCAAGGAAGCAGCACTTTGTCTGGCTGCAAATGGCATTAAAGCATATCTGTTTGAATCTCTTCGCCCGACACCAGAGCTTTCATTTGCTGTAAGAAAGCTTGGATGTATCGCAGGAATCAATATTACTGCATCTCACAATCCGCCGGAATATAATGGATATAAGGTATATTGGGAGGACGGCGCACAGATTACACCGCCGCATGACAAGGGAATCATGGCAGAGGTAAAGGCAATCACAGATTTCTCCACCTTAAAGACGATGCAGGAAGATAATGCACGCGTGGCAAATCTGTTTGAGATTATTGGCGGTGCAATTGATGACGCATATATTGCAGAGTTAAAGAAGCAGGTAAAGAATCAGGATGCCATTGACGAAATGCAGGATCAGCTGACAATCGTTTATACACCTCTTCACGGAACAGGAAATGTACCGGCAAGACGTGTATTAAAGGAGCTTGGCTTTACTCATGTTTATGTAGTTCCAGAGCAGGAGCTTCCAGATGGAGAGTTCCCGACTGTAAGCTATCCAAATCCAGAGGCAGCAGAAGCATTTGAACTGGCACTTGCACTTGCAAAGGAGAAAAACGCAGATCTTGTTTTGGCAACAGATCCGGATGCAGACCGTCTTGGCGTATATGTAAAGGATGCAAAGACTGGCGAGTATCATTCTCTGACAGGAAATATGTCTGGATGTTTGCTTGCTGAGTATACAATCAGCCAGATTAAGGAAAAGAAAGGACTGCCAGAGGATGGAGCTCTTATTAAGACAATCGTTACAACGAATCTTGCAGATGCAATCGCAAAGTCTTATGGAATCCGCCTGATTGAGTGTCTGACTGGATTTAAGTACATCGGACAGCAGATTCTTGGTTTTGAGCAGAGTGGTAAGGGAACATATCTGTTTGGATTTGAGGAGAGCTATGGATGTCTTATTGGAACACATGCAAGAGATAAAGATGCTATTGTTGCGACTATGGCACTGTGCGAGGCTGCTGCTTATTATAAGAAGCAGGGAAAGACACTGTGGGATCAGATGCTTGCAATTTATGACAAGTATGGCTATTATAAGGACAGTGTAAAGTCTGTTACCATGAAGGGTATTGAGGGTCTGGCAAAGATCGCTCAGACTATGGAAAACTTACGTGCAAATGCACCAGAGAATATCGGACCGTACAAGGTACTGCAGGCAAGAGATTACAAGTTAGATACCTGCAAAAACATGGAGACAGGAGAGGTAACACCAACTGGACTGCCGCAGTCAAATGTACTGTATTATGATCTTGAGGACGGCGCATGGCTGTGTGTAAGACCATCAGGAACTGAGCCGAAGATCAAGCTGTATTACGGTGTAAAGGGAAGCAGCATGGAAGATGCTGAAAATAGAAGCGCTGAGCTTGGAAAATATGCAGAAGCACTTTTAGGATCATAATATAGGATAATAAAAGAAAAAGCCGCTTGCTCATCTTTTGATGGGTAAGCGGCTTTTTTATGATTAATTTTCAGATGGATCTCTGTTTTCAATCAGATTGATGCGTCTTATGTGGCGCTCATCGTTAGAAAATGGTGTATTTAAGAATGTGTCAGTAATCTTTACAGCAAGTCCAGGACCAACAACGCGTCCGCCCATACAAAGGATATTGGCATCATTGTGAAGTCTTGTGGCTTCAGCGCAGAAGCAGTCAGTACACAGTGCAGCGCGGATGCCAGGAACCTTATTTGCTGCGATGGAAATACCGATACCTGTTCCGCAGATTAAAATACCCTTGTCACATTCACCGTGTGTAATGGCATCTGTTACTTTGCGTGCATAAATAGGATAATCCACTGAGCTGTTGTCGTAGCAGCCAAAATCCTTAAATGGCAGATTATTTTCCTCTAGGTATTTGATAATCTCCTGCTTTAATTCGTAACCGCCGTGGTCGCATCCAAGTGCTATCATAATATGATTCTCCTTTGATCTTTGTGTTAAATTTTACCCCCAAGGGCATGTTTTGTTACGCTTTTTGCTGCGATGATTCATACTCAGCAATCTGATTCATAAGTGGCTCTGTCAGTGATTCAAAACGGTCTCTGTAAATTGCCTGAAGCAGATCATCGAGTTGTCTGAGTGCGCAGCTCATACGCTGTGAAGAGAGAAGTCCGCGCTCAAAGGCATCTGCCAGCTCATCAAGATCTACTACGCGAGTGTTTCCGTCTGGCTTGACTATCACATCTGCCAACAGATCAGTAAAGACATAAGTGTCGCTGTCCTTTTCGTAGTTTGTCTCAATGATGTCACAATACCAATACATGAAATCGTGACTGTGCGAATAAAATCGGCTGATCTTAAAACCACGGTCTAAAAAGTAACATGAATAGCCGTATGCAAGATCAGACTTTGGATGAAGCGTCTTCCAGAATGTAATGATTTTTTTATCATCGTGATATAGGATTTCATCATTAGTTAGCAGTATTGATTCAAGTGGTATCAGACGGTTTCGGTAGAGCGTTGGCTTAGACATAGAATCCCTCCTAATCAAAAAGTGGCTAAAATAGGCACTTTTTTCTTAGTATAGCAAAGATGACATAGAATGGCAACACGCAAATTTTGCAAAAGATTAATGTGTATAAAGTTTTTTTAATAGGAAATACTTTCCAATAGGAGCAGAAAGGAGGCAATATGTACCGTATATTGACAGGGCTTTGCTGTGCAGTGTGGTGCGCAGTGATTGCGGTGGAAGCGTTTGGACTGAATAAAAGGCAGGAAATGGCGCTAGACAGCTTTGAGATGGCATCTTGTTTTAATGACGAATTTACAGATGATGTGACGGCACAGATTCGCCTTTATGGTACTGGTCCTGCATTAACGTCAGAAGAAGAGATTACAGAATACCTTGAGGGTGCGGCGGCCGTCTGTCAAATTTACAGTGGATATGGGATTATAAAAAAGAAGGAAACGTATGGATGTATATGGGAGCTTGAAGGTGCAAATGAAGATTTTTCCTGGAGCCTGCAATACTTAAGAAAAAATAATGACGAAGATACAAATGAAAATCAGACGGCAATAAAAAATGACAATATGTGCGAAGGGCTGATCAGCTGGCGGTTTGCGGGAGACTGGTCAGAAGAAATGCAAAGGATATATGAGAAAAAAGAACGACTGGAAAAATACAGCCAGAGCCAATCAAAACTATGTTTAGAGCTTATAGGAAGCTGGCCGCAGTTAATGACAAAAGAACAGATAGATGAATGTGCTAAAAAGATGATAAATAAAGCAGGCGCATCGCTTGTAAGTGCAAAAGGACAGGACAATCTGCAGCTATACTATGGATATGGGGAAAAATTAGGAGAAGTGATACGGTTTCAAAACGAAAGATCAAATATCAATCTGCTGTACCGTGTAAATGGCGAGAAAACAATATGTATTCTCGGTTTTCCAACGGTACAGTGGGATGATTAGTTAAGGCGTGGAACACTTGAATTTAATGCGGCATAAAATAAAAGTAAATCCGTCTGAAAGGATTTTGCTATGATATGGAGCAGTCACAGCCAGTACGGGCTGTATCATCAGTCATCACGCTTTCGGCCGCAGACCCCACAGGATGCATTGATCGCCCAAAGGCTTGAGGAGGCAGCAGATGAGATTCAAACGCAGTACTGGAAAAGCCTCTATCCGGAAAAAATAAAAAAGATACAGCAGGAAATTGAACATACTTGTGATGAGCTTGATTATGCAGGAAGCTTTATTTATGATGAATATCCAGATAAAATAAATCTTAATCGAACAGGACGTCAAATCTGTGAGCGTCTTAGAAAAAATGAGGAGTTTAGAGAAATACCGATAGAGGATCTATTTGAGGCAAGCGGACACGATGCATTTATGCCGCCACCGCCGCCACCATTTGGGCCACCGCCGCCACCATTTGGTCCTCCTCAGGGGCCACCGCCGCCTAGGCCGCCAAGACAGCAAAGCTGGCTGGAAGATATAGTAAGTGTACTTTTATATCAGGAGATTGCAAGGCGAAGGTGCAGACGATGCAGAGGACGATATTGATGTTAACGGCAGTACAAAAAAAGACTTGTGATTTTACTAGATTGCAAGTAAAATAAAGCCATAACAATACCCTGTTAATAGGGAAAAAGAAAGGTATGGTTTTGATTTGAAAAAGCTAATTCGAAGGATTCTGCTGCTGATTTTTATTTTTGCAGCTGCATTTGGCAGCTTTGTAGTATATCAGCAGTATACACAGAAAACACAGCAGACAGACAGCTACGAAACGATGCAGTCAGGCACACTTGCCGCTGTAAGGCTTAAGTATCTTACAGATAACAGCAATATTCTTCGTGGTTATACACAAAAGATGGATGTTTCCACGATGAGGGGCTGTATTACGCCCCTGTCGCAGGAACATAAACTGTCCATTCAGATCGATCAGGCGGAGAATGTCGGTCAGGTTTCATATGAAGTCAGAGGCCTTGATGGCACACGTCTTGTAGAGGATGGTGTGATAAGCGGATGGGAAACGGATGGCAGCACTATGAAGACACAGCTGCAGCTTTCTAATCTGGTAGATGATGGCAATGAATATCAATTTGTTTTATGTGTCAGTCAGAAGGAAAAACCTGTCTATTATTATAGCAGAATTATTTATCTGATAGATGAACATACAGAAAACCTCGTTGGTTTTGCACATGATTTCTGGCAGGCATCAATTGACAAAAACAGTGATTTTGTCGTCAATTACATACAGCCAGATGAGACGATGGGAACAGATGATTTCAGCTACGTGAATCAGCATTCAAGAAGTGGTATGATCACATGGAATGGTCTTTTAGTTGAGGCTGGAACAGTAGAGACAACGCTTACGGAGTTAAGCGACAGTCAGGCAAGTGTTACATTGACATATCCTGTAACAATAAGTAACGGCACAGACAGCAAAACATGTATGGTGAATGAAAATTATGTTGTGCGTTTTAGAAATGATGTGCTTTATCTTCTTGATTTTGAACGCCATGTAAAAGAGCAGTTTTCGGTAGCAGCACCAGTGTATGCAAAGGGGGCACTGCAGCTTGGCATTACAGATGAGGAAGTATCCAAGATGGCATCAGATGATGAAAATATTCAGGCATACGTGTATGACGGACAGCTGTTTGCATCAAATGAAAAAGATAATTCATTAAGTCTTATATACACATATCAGGATGGAGCTGAGGATAAATCATTTTTAGATGGGTACAAGCTGCAGCCAATTCGTGTTGAAAACAGTGGTGATATTTATTTTATGGCATATGGTTATCACAGCAGAGGAAATCATGAGGGACAGGTTGGCGTCAGCTTCCTTCATTATAAATGTGAGACAGCCTGTATTGATGAAATCTTCTATATTCCAGTTACATTCTCGGAAGAGATCCTTATGAAAAATATGGGAACGCTTGCCTATGTCAATAATGAGTCTGATTTGATGTACCTTTTGTATCAGAGTACTGTGTATTCTATCGATTTAAGCAGTGGAGAGAAGGCACAGCTTGCTAAGGCATCAAGTGCAGGAAGCTTTTACTCCAATAAATCAAGCAGCCTTATTGCCTGGGAGGAGGGCGATGAGGGATATGCAGGCATGATTAGAATTGCCGATCTAAGCACTGGAGAAACGTATCGTATAGATGCAGGAGAAGGTGAGTTTGTTCAGATTCAGGGCTTTTTGGGCAATGATCTGGTGTATGGCACGGGAAGAAAGAGTGATGTGCTGACACAGGCCGGACAGGTAGTGCATAAGCCTATGTATGAACTGGCAATACTTTCATTTGATGAAGACATGACACAGTCTGGTGCATATCAGATGGATGGATATTATATAGAAGGAACACAAATTTTGGAGAATCAGCTAAACATTTATCGTCTTACGAAGAACAATGCGTCTGGAAGCTATGAAGAAGCGGCTGATGATCAGATGTTTTTCAATAATCGAAGCGATAAAAAGGTTACAAGCTTAACAAAGAGCAAAATTGCAGATGATTTCCAGAAGGTGTGGTCTATTAGTATTCCTCTCGATACAGAAAAGGTGCAGACAAATGGAACACTTTGCAAGATTCGTGATGCAGCTGCCTCATATCAGTTGAACTTGGATGATGGTGATCAGGGGCATCTTTACTATGTATATGCCAAGGGACGCTTACAGCAGATTGACAGTGTGCTTGCAGATGCTATTGACACCGCATATGATCAGATGGGAGTAGTGGTAGATGATAGGGCAAGCTATGTTTGGACAAGAGGAACTAGAGCGCTGAGTAAAAATCTGACATTTGAAGAACAGCAGGCAAAAAACGCAGAAGATGGCTTAAGGGCATGCTTAGAGATTCTTATTTCGGCTGAAGGCGGAAATGCATCTTTAGTAGAAGCACTTTTGAATGAGAAGACGGCTGTTGAGGATATTATGACTCAGGCAATAGAGGCTGAAAACACAAAAGATACGTCAAAAAGTGTAAGCGGCCGTGCAGAAAATCTAAGAGGCAGCAGTGTAACACAGATTTTATATTATATCAACGAAAATCATCTGGTGCTTGCAGTTACTGGAGACAGCAGTGCGCTATTGCTTACAGGCTATGACACAAAAAATGTAAGTGTGTATGATCCCGTTACATCAGAGACTACTACGATGGCAATTGCTGATGCACAAGAATATTTTGAGACATATGACTGTGCATTCTTTGCATGGATAAAATAAGGAAAGTAAGTTATGTTTTGTAGGAATTTTTCCTAAAAAAGTGGCTGATTGCGCTCTACTGTTATAAAAATTTTGCATTGCACAAAACAGTCACACTCTGTATAATAAAAAAGAAAAAGTATGAAGCAATGTTTGCCCGCCAGAAAGCATAGTGCATCGAGGATGAGAGCAGACGATAACAAAAGCAGGAGGAATTGCAATGGAGAAGGAGTCGGTTATTGTATTAGACTTTGGTGGTCAGTATAATCAGCTGATTGCACGCCGCGTGCGCGAGTGCAACGTATACTGTGAGGTAAAGCCTTACACGATGAGCCTGGAAGAGATCAAAAAAATAAATCCTAAGGGAATCATCTTTACTGGTGGTCCAAACAGCGTTTATGATGAAAAGTCACCACATTATGACAAAGCCATTTTTGAATTGGGTATTCCGATTCTTGGTATTTGCTATGGTTCACAGTTAATGGCATGGAGTCTTGGCGGAACTGTAGAGACAGCACCGACAAGTGAGTATGGACATACAGAGGTGGAGGTTGACACAGATGACGCTTTATTTGAAGGCGTATCAAAGACAACTGTTTGCTGGATGAGCCACACTGATTACATTGCAAAGGCACCGCAAGGTTTTCGTGTGACTGCGCATACACCTGTATGCCCGGTAGCCGCAATGTCCTGCCCAGAGAGAAAGCTTTATGCAACACAGTTCCATCCGGAAGTTATGCATACAGCAGAGGGTATGAAGATGCTCTCAAACTTCGTATACAAGGTTTGTGGATGTCACGGAGATTGGAAAATGTCATCCTTTGTAGAGACAACAATCGCACAGCTTCGTGAGCGTATCGGTAATGGCAAGGTTCTTTGTGCATTATCTGGCGGAGTAGATTCATCTGTTGCAGCCGTACTTCTTTCTAAGGCAATTGGCAAACAGCTGACTTGTGTATTTGTAGATCATGGCCTGCTTCGTAAAAATGAGGGTGATGAGGTTGAGGCTGTATTTGGACCAAACGGCTCATATGAGTTAAACTTTATTCGTGTCAATGCACAGCAGCGCTATTATGAGAAGTTAAAGGGCGTTACAGAGCCAGAGGCAAAGAGAAAGATTATCGGTGAGGAGTTCATTCGCGTATTCGAGGAAGAGGCAAGAAAGATCGGTGCTGTCGATTATCTGGTACAGGGAACCATCTACCCGGATGTTATCGAGTCTGGTCTTGGAAAGTCAGCTGTTATTAAGTCTCACCACAACGTAGGAGGACTTCCAGACGTAGTTGATTTCAAGGAGATCGTAGAGCCGCTTCGTATGCTGTTTAAGGATGAGGTTCGTAAGGTAGGATTAGAGCTAGGCATTCCGGACTATCTTGTATATCGTCAGCCATTCCCGGGCCCGGGTCTTGGAATCCGTATTATCGGAGAGGTAACAGAGGAGAAGGTAAAGATCGTTCAGGAGGCTGATTATATCTACCGTGAGGAGATTGCAAAGGCAGGTTTGGATAAGGGTCTTGGTCAGTATTTTGCAGCGCTCACCAACATGAGAAGTGTTGGTGTTATGGGTGATTTCCGTACCTACGATTACGCAATTGCGCTTCGCGCTGTAAATACTTCAGATTTCATGACTGCTGACGCAGCGCAGCTTCCGTGGGAAGTACTTGGAAAGGTAACAAACCGTATCGTTAATGAGGTAAAGGGTGTAAACCGCGTAATGTACGACTGCACAGGAAAGCCGCCGGCAACAATAGAATTTGA
>NZ_JAXWCK010000034.1:0-154292 GCF_037349415.1 Anthropogastromicrobium sp. | reverse complement strand
GGCTTTTTAAGAAATCTTCAGGGTTGGTTATACTGTTCAATTATCAAGGTTCTTTTTTTATCAGTTTTAGCACTCATTCGTACTGTTCGCTGACAATTCATTACTTTATCATATCATCTTGTATTTGTCAAGCACTTTTTTCAAACTTTTTTTAGTTTTTTTGTACTAATCGACTGTCTCACAAGCGACTTTGCTATAATAGCACCTTTCATTCTTCTTGTCAACTGTTTTTTCTTAATTTTTTCATTTTTTCGATTATTTCTATTCAGACTCCATTTTCCGCGTTTTTCAGTACTTTTGTAATCAATTTGTTTTCTAATATGAAGAAGGGGCACCTAAGCGCCCCTTCCCAAATCTGCGTGTTGTTGCCATCAATCAATCGTAATACGGAACACAATTGGCTTATCGCTCTCCACTACACACTCAATATGAAGACCTTCCTCGTCTCTTGTCCAAGCAAGCTCTCCATCTTTGCCAAGCACCTCTACCTTGCGAATGATTCCGCTAAAGTTTGCCTTCTTACTTGCATCCTGAATACCAAGTGATTTAATACAGTATGTATGGTCTGTGCTGCATTTTAATACAGTTGCATACAGTTTTCCATTTGCAGTTGTGAAACGAAAATCCTCTGATGTGAAATTCTTCTTGATTCCATCGGAGAATTGTCCCTCAACAATCTGGGTTGGACCTTCTGCGCTCTTGCGCCAAATTGTTGCATCGTAGATTGCCTCTCCATTTACTTTAAGCCAGCTTCCAATTTCCTTTAATACATGCTGATCCTCTTTGGATATGGTTCCGTCTGATTTTGGTCCCACATTTAAGAGCATACGGCCATTCTTACTTACAATATCGACAAGATCACAAATTAAATCTGTCGGATTTTTAAACTGATTATTTTCTGTATAGCACCATGAATTTAATGCAATCGCTGTATCTGTCTGCCACAAATATGGCTTCACATCTGCGAACTGACCTCTCTCTACATCCGGCACTGCTGTTCCAAATAAAAACGCATCATGCTTATAATTAATAACTGCACCAGTTCCCCATTCTGCTGCACGATTATAATAATAAGCTGCTAACTTCTTTAAATATGGCTTTGCAGATGCATGCTGGATCCACCAGTCAAAATATAGAATCTGTGGATGGTAGCGATCAATAATTTCACAAGTACGTACCAGCCAATCTTCCAAAAATTCCTTTGTCGGCGTCGGCTCACTGTTAATATCGTGATGATCTGCCTCCTTCATTGCCGGCCAATAGAAATCACCGCGCTCCATAGGTTCCTTAATGTCACTTTCAAACTCTTTTCCATGACTCATAAAAAACCAATGCTCAATACGGTGTGTAGATGCCCCCATGCGCATTCCTTTTTGGTTACAGCTTCTGCCAAGTTCACCTAATACATCACGCTTTGGTCCCATTTCATAAGCATTCCAATGAGATATCTCACTCTTGTACATTTGGAATCCATCATGATGCTCTGCAACTGGGACAACATATTGTGCACCTGCTTCTTCAAATAATGATGCCCATGCATCTGGATCAAACTTCTCTGCCTTAAACATTGGAATGAAATCCTTGTAGCCAAACTCACTATGCTTTCCATATGTCTTAATATGGTGCTCATATTCTGGCGAACCCTGAATATACATGTTGCGGGAATACCACTCATTTCCAAATGCCGGCACACTATACACGCCCCAGTGAATAAAAATTCCAAACTTTTTCTTCTGGTACCAATCTGGTGCCTGATACTGTGATAATGATTCCCAGGTATCCTTATAAGGACCTTTTTTAATTACCTCATCTATTCTTTTTAAATAAGGTTTCATGTCATACATAAAATATGCCTCCTTTTTGTCCGTTTTGTTTTTATAAGCTGCTGATATCTGCATTATAAAAAAAGTCACCTGTATATTCAAGACAATGCCATGACCTATTTTTTTAATTTATGTCGTGTTTTCGCATTTTTCCATTGACAGAAATCATAATTTCTGACATACTGACGACAAAAGGAGGCTGTTTTATGCATTTAAATCATCTTTCCTACTGTTTTTCAATTGATAATGCGCACTTTCGTGTTTCTATGCTATCAGACGGTGTAATTAATTATGTTATCCCAGGACACAGTCATGCAAAGGGCTGTTATGAAATTCACTGTATCACTGGTGGCAATGGAAGCATTCTTTTAAATAATACACGATTTCCTGTCGCAAAAAGCAGCATATATGTAACAGGACCTCATATTTTTCATGAACAAACGCCAGATCATGCACATCCTATGGCAGAAATGTGTGTCTACATGCAGCTTATCGCATCCCCAGATCAGCATGATGATACACTTTTTGACAAACATCTTGTGCAGTCATTCTTACAGCAGACATGTTGGATTGGGACTGATACTACAGGTATTCTTCCAATTATGAAACAAATCTTTTCAGAAGCAGCTATGCCTGCGCTTGTCGGTCACCAAGCTTACATGTCTGGCCTGTTTATGCAGCTTTTTTGTCTTCTTGTTCGCTGCTATCAGACTAATCCGAATACACCTGCTATGCCACAGCAGCAAAGACAAATAACGCTAAATGAAGCAGCTCAAGATAAGACAAATTTGCTTCAAAATGCGATGTCTCCTCTTGCCATTGAGGAAGCTTTTTTAAACAATTATAAAAGCATCACACTGTCTGATCTGGCTGCTGTCTCCCATATTTCTACCAGACAGCTGCAGCGCATGATTCAAAAGCAGTATGGCACTACATTTCAGAAAAAAAGGACACAGGCTCGCATCAGCGCTGCCTGCATCCTCTTAAAAACTACATCCTACTCTCTTAGCGAAATTGCTGAACAAACAGGATACTCCTCTCCAGAGCATTTTTCCTATGCCTTTCGTCAGCAGATGGGCTGTACACCAGGCACTTATCGAAGAAGAAACAACACAAAAACCCCGAAGACATAATTGCCTTCGGGGTTTTTGTACACGGTTTGACCAGAGCGATAAGCCGGGTTATGTCTGGAGTGATCATCTATCTAGTCCTGATGTTGCCACCAGGCTCAAGCGACCTACCCGAAAGCCGGCGGGCAACCGTATGCTTTCTGTTCGGTCTTGCTTCGGATGGGGTTTACACAGCCTTCTCTGTTACCAGACAAGCGGTAGTCTCTTACACTGCCTTTTCACCCTTACCCTTGCGGGCGGTTATTTTCTGTTGCACTTTCCTGGGAGTCACCTCCACCGGACGTTATCCGGCATCCTGCCCTATGAAGCCCGGACTTTCCTCACCTGCAGCCTTTCGTTTCTGCAGCCGCGATCACTTGTCCTGCTCAAACCATGCCTAACTATTTTACCACATTTTTTGAATTTGTAAAGTGTTTTTTTGAACTGGTATCCCATTATTACAGTTCACGGGACGCCCATTCGCAAAACCGCACGTCCCGTGCGTCGTTGCTAACCGCAAACAAGGTTTGCGCGCAACTTTGTTTTGCTCATGAACTGGCGTCCACTTCGTCATGCTGATCTGTCAAATCTTCATGCAAGCATGAGATTTATCCAGATCTAGCATGACGCGTGAACTGTAAATTACACATTAAAGCAGCTTCCGCCGATAAACTCTCTTAAAATTGAATTGATCGGAATTTTCTGGCTGTCAATACCAACAAAGTAGTCAAAGAATTTCAGCAGGCGTTTTGCCTCTGAATATTCTGGGGCGTTTCTGTCTATTCCAAATAACAGCGGCTCTGCATATGGCTTTAATACAGCCAGTTCATAAATAAGAGCGGAATTAAACACAACATCTGCTGTTTCCTGATATGGAAAAATATTTTTTTCTTCGCCTTTTCTGACATTATTCCACATTGCAATCGTATCCTGTGCTGATGCACCTCTTGTTCTTGCGTCGCGAACCATACGGCGAATCAGACGCCCATCTGTAGTTGGGATTCTATTGTGCTCATCAATATTTAACTGTGTAAGTGCACTGATATAAATACGGAAAATGGATTCCTTTGGCAGTAACGGATAAAGCTTTTCATTCAGGCAATGGATTCCCTCTATAACAAGAATATCTTCTGGACCGAGTCTCAAGAAATTTCCCTTATATTCGCGGCGTCCTGTAATAAAATTGTAAGTCGGCATGGAAACTGTCTTCCCTTGTAACAAATCTTCCATATCCTGATTAAATTGTGCCACATCAATGCACTCAAGATCTTCATAATTATAATTTCCATCTGCATCTTTTGGGCTTTTTTCGCGATCAACAAAATAGTTGTCCACACCAATTGGATGAGGACGAAGTCCTGCTGCCTTTAACTGCACAGACAAACGATAGGAAAAGGTTGTCTTTCCTGATGAAGACGGACCAGCAATAAGAATGATTTTTTTCTGTGGATCCTTTGCAATTGCATCTGCAATATGCGCCATTCTTTTTTCCATCAGTGCTTCCTGCACTAAAATCAGATCCGTAATATCTCTGCAGGAGGATTTTTTATTTGTCTTTCCTGTAATCAGCTCATTAAGCTCACCTACTGTCGCAACACCAAGCTCCTCTCCCCACTTACCAGTCTCTCTCATAACCTTAAAAAGCTTATGCTGCGGCTCAAATTCAGGAATTACCTCTGGTGCTTCCCTAACTGGCATTTGAAGCACAAAACCATCCTCGTAAGAATACAGTTTAAAATACTTTAAATAGCCTGTAGACGGCACCATATACCCATAATAATAGTCCTCCAAGCCATCAAGTGAATAAATATTAACCTTTGAAGCACGGCGAAAGCGAAACAATCTTTCCTTATCTGTCATTTTTGCTTTTCCAAACTGCTCTATAGCAGCTTCAGTACTAATGCTATATTTCTCAATTGGATAATTAGCTTCACGCAGTATCTCCATGGAAGTCTGAACCTGTTTTAATTCCTCTTCGTCTAAAACAAGGCCTTTATCAAAATGACAGAATAACCCCTTGCTCAGCGAGAATTCCACCTTTACCTGATTGCTGCCAAGGCGCTCCTTTGAAATAGTATCTTTTAATGCTTTTAACAAAAGAAGCACGACGCTTCTTCTGTATGCCATGATTCCAGCCTGACTTTGCGTTGTAAGAAAACTTACACTTGCTCCGTCCTTAATATATTTCCACAGTTCCTGAAGCTTGCCATTCACTGATGCCAGTACAATATCATGTTCAAACTGTGGCTGCAGTGTTCTTGCTAACTCTAAATATTTTGTGCTGTCTGCATATTGATACGGCTTTCCATTGTAATAAACAGTTATCATCCTTACTCCTTTCTGCACTTTAAAAAACGGCTCTTTCTTTGCATTGGAATCGTCAAAATCTCAATTGATGAACTCAATACCTCTGACAAATACTGTTCAACACACGTCTCAAATATATGTGCTGCTGTCTCACCAGGCAATTCCAGCACTGCTCTGTGCTCACTGCAAGCCTTCATCGCCTCCTTACTGCTTACGCCGCAGGTAACAATCAATTGAACACCTCGTTCCATAGCAGCATCTATACTCTTTTCATCTGCCCATACAACAACTGCTACATCTGAAAATGTCAGTCCATCATCTCTTTTTGATATATATGCATTGATCCCTTCCAATGAAAATAAATTACAGATCATGTCTGTAAGTTCCTCAAGTGACTTTTTCTTTTTGTAATATCCAATTCGTCCTTTACCACTTTGGCAGACTGTATCTTCCATTCCTGCATATGATGCCTGCGGCTCAGTGATGTACACACCAGAAAGTTCTAATCTTGAGGCAAGCCAATCAGCACTGCCTCCCTTACATTTATCAAAACTGCTTCCTGTCGCGTAACATGCAATATCATGGCGCAGCAGCTGCAGTAAAAGACGTCCCTGATAATTGGTGCTTCCAATTGTTAAAATAGGCTCCTCAATTATTGGCTCGTAAGAAATAATCATATCTGCCTGTGCAGACACAGCGTAATCTATTGTTTCCTGATCAATGCGATAAGCAACTATAATCGTTGAAACATTTTTATCACTTCTGCCTACTATTAATCCCGTATTTTCTTTTTTATCAGTCTGTGCCAATCCTTTTGGAATAAAAAGTTCCAGCTGTTTTTCAATATCACTGCATTTCATATATGTATCATCTGCCTTTCTTAAATTTGTAACTAATCAAAACTATGCGAAGCAACCACAATCGTATACTAACTGTCTGCGTTTTTTCAGACAGGTGATATCCTGATGCAGCTGTGCAATTCGCTGCGCGGCACGATCGTTTTCTGGTGCCTGCTTCATTTTCTCAAGGATCTGCTCATATTGTCTTTCTTCCTTTTCAAGATATGCCAAAAATGTCTTCATATCGTCCTTACAGATATCTTTTCCGTAGCGATACTCTTCCTCTGACCACTCTCTTTCATCTTTTTTTACAAGAACATGAAAAATAAAATAATACTTTCCCTCATCACAAAGCATATGCTCATACTCAATCAAATAACCGTTTGATACAAGATAGCGACGCACATCAAAAAGCTCTGACTGCGGTGATAAAATCAATTCTTTAAAGCTTTTTGCTGTATGCTCCTCATCCTGCAGCAGACGCATCATCAAAATGCCGCCAATGCCCGACATAATTAATGAATCTGCCTCACCTGGCTTTATATTTGCCAATCCATCAGACAGCCTTGTCTGTATTTTTTCTTCTAATCTATGCTCTTTTATATGCTCCTTTGCGCGCGAAAGCGGACCTGGACGCACATCTGCCGCAACAGCCAAAGGTGATATACCCGACTCTACAAGAAAAATCGGGACAAAACCATGGTCACAGCCAACATCCGCAGCGCGGTTTCCCTTTGTCACCATGGATGCAACTGTTTCCAATCTCTTTGATAATTTCATACGTATATTTTATTTCCTCTCTATATTGTATTTCATATTATATTTCTTTACAAATCACTCTAAATAATCCCTTAATTTACGACTTCTTGTAGGATGCTTTAGTTTCCTAAGCGCCTTTGCCTCAATTTGACGAATACGTTCTCTTGTCACATGAAAGATCTGACCGACCTCCTCAAGTGTTCTTGCTCTGCCATCTGTCAGTCCATAGCGAAGACGAAGCACCTCCTCCTCTCTGCGTGTAAGTGTGCTAAGTGCTTCAGAAAGCTGCTCATTTAATAAAACACGTGTTGTCTCTTCAAGTGGAATCATTGAGCCACAGTCCTGAATAAAATCACCTAAATGTGTTTCTTCCTCTTCTCCAATTGGCATTTCAAGAGACACTGGTTCCATATTCATCCTAATAGCATCACTAACCTTTTCCACAGGAAGATCGAGTGCTTGTGCAACCTCTTTAATGCTTGGCTCTCTTCCAAGCTCCTGCACCATACTTCGCGACTTTCGTATGATGCGGTTCATGTTTTCTACCATATGGACCGGAATCCTAATCGTTCTTGACTGATCGGCAATTGCACGCGTAACTGCCTGACGAATCCACCAGGTAGCATATGTTGAAAATTTATAACCTTTTGTGTAATCAAATTTTTCAACTGCTTTCATCAAGCCAAGATTTCCCTCTTGGATCAGATCAAGAAGTGCGAGCCCACATCCATTATAATGCTTGGCCACACTAACGACAAGGCGAAGGTTAGCCTCTGCAAGCCTTCTTCGTGCCTCTTCATCTCCTAGAGAAGCCTGCTTTGCAAGCTTTGTCTCTTCCTCTGCATCTAATAACGGCACCTTACCAATATCCTTCATATAAAGCTTTATCGGCTCATCCTCATCGTAATAAGTGCTTTCTTGCGTATCTATATCCTCTTCTTCCTCCTGACCAATTGAGATCAGGCTGCGTCCAAGAAGTTCTGTCACATGATCTAACCCCTTCTCTGTACGCATGGCTTCCGGAAATTTTTCCTCAATCTGAGAAAGTGCCACAAAACCTCCCTGCGTCTTTCCCAGATGAATCAATTCCATTACTCTTTTGTCAGATTCTAACTTTTTCATTTCAATGTCTGCCTTCATTTTCATGTCTGCCTTCATTCTGCCCGCAGGCTTTTTTGTTTTACTTGTTATGATATCTGACTATATTGTTGCCTTATTAAAAAGATATATTCAAATGATCCAATCCTTTTAACGCTTCCATTACCTCCTGAAGTCTCTTTATATCATCTGTCGTGTCGGCTTCCTTTTGCAGGCTGTGACGCTTTAAGCGAATCACACATTCGCGTATTCCTCTTGTTTTTTCTGATCCAGATGTCTCCTGAACAAGTTCACCATTAAAGATTTTAGCCACTTCCTGATACTGACTTTCATCTTCAATAAAATTTGTTAACAACTCTGCCGGATTTCCTTTTCCCTGCTCGATCTGCTTGTACAAAAGGCGAGCCACCTCTTGATAAAGAGAATCAGAAAAATCTTCTGGCATAATAATATCTGCCAGCTGATTAAGCTGTCCAGGATGATCGCTAAGCCATGTTAAAAGAAGTCTTTGTGCCGCCTTTAACCCCTCATCCTTTTCTCTTTTTTTCTGTACCTGCTTTCTTTCCTGCTGCATAGCCTGAGGTGCTTTGTAGGCATGTTCCTCCACCTTCTGTTTTAAAATTTGATAATCTATGCCGTATGTTCTAGATACTGCCTCTATATAATTATTTCGTTCAAGCACATCCTCAAACGTGCGAAGCTTGTTCGCTGCTTCCTCGAAAAATTCTGTTTTTTTGCTTGGATCTGAAAAATCATAGCCATCTCGCAGCACCTGAATTTCAAACATGAAGGAGGGGATTGCTTCATCAATGCGCTTTTGATATGCCTCAGCTCCCATATTTTTAATAAATTCATCAGGATCCTTATATGGTTTCATCGTCAGCACGCGAGCTGACAGTCCAGCTTCTTTTAGAATCGGTATCGCACGAAGTGCTGCCTTGATACCTGCACCGTCGCTGTCAAATGTAAGCACAACTTCCTTTGTATAGCGCTTAAGCAGCAGACCATGCTGTACTGTAAATGCAGTTCCAAGTGACGCAACTGCATTTGTAAATCCTGCCTGGTGGAGACTGATGACATCCATGTATCCTTCGCAAATCAGAAAATATGGTTTTCTGTTTCTCTTTGCAACATGCATGCCGTAAAGATTTCTGTTTTTTTCAAAAATCGGTGTCTCAGGGGAATTTAAATATTTTGGTTCTCCCTCTCCCATAACACGACCACCAAAGCCTATCACCTTGTTATTTATATCCATAATAGGAAACATAACACGATTCCAGAATTTATCATAACAGCCTCTCTCATCAATCTTTACAAGACCAGAATCTTTAATCTGTGCATCCGAAAACCCCTTCTGCCGCAAAAAGCGATATAAATCGTCTGGGTATTGATTTGCATATCCAAGGCCAAAATTTTTGATTGTCTCATCAGAAAGTCCTCTGCCTCGAAGATAAAGGTAGCCTCGTTTTCCATTTTCACTCATAAGCTGATGGTAAAAATAACGTGCTGCTTCTTTTTGTATGGCAAATAAAATACTTCTATAATCTGCCTGCCTTCTGCTCTCTTCGCTTTCTTCCTCTTGCGGCAGCTCGATTCCAGCTCTTTCTGCCAGCGACGCAACTGCCTCCTGAAAACTTTCATTTTCATAGTCCATGACAAACGTGATAACATTTCCGCCTTTTCCACATCCAAAGCAATAATACATCTGTTTCTGTGGTGACACTGAAAATGACGGTGACTTTTCATTGTGAAACGGACACAGTCCAAAATAGTTGCTTCCTTTTTTCTGCAGATGAATATATCCTCCGATCACATCTACTACGTCATTTCTTGCACGTACTTCCTCTATCACTTCATCTGAATACCGCATGAGCGCCGCTCCTTTCTTTCCCTGTTTTTGTACTTTTAAGTCCTGTTGCATCATACCATATTTTATACAAAAATTCAAGGAAGGGTTAGGTCTGTAAAATTGTAACATCGTAAATATATATGCAGAAATATAACTTTTCATTCTAAAAATTTAAAAATTTAAGGAGAAAATATATGAATAACCCCAAAGCAGATGCCGCTTTAAATTTATCTTTGTCGCTGCCTGAAAGCTTACATGAAAAGTCGACGTCTTTGTCTGCTGTTTTGACTGGCAGTGTATGGGAAATATTAGTGCTGGCATCACAAGATTTGTCTTTTCTAACAAAACAGTACCCTCAAATCGAGGTCTCAATGCTTCTTGAAAATTTTGCACTGCTTCGGCTGCCACCATCACTAATTCCAACAGTTAGCGCACTGCCGCAAATTCTTTATATAGAGATGCCACACTATATTTCTTTTGAAATCCTTTCTGGAAAACGCTCATCCTGTATTACACAGGTAACACTACCGCCACTTTCACTGACGGGAAATGGAGTTTTAGTTGGTTTTGTGGATTCCGGCATTGATCTGACACACCCAGATTTTCAAGATTCAAATGGAAATAGCCGCGTTTTATTTTTGTGGGATCAAACTAGGGATGAAGATCCACCAGATGGATATCTGTTTGGCACAGAATATAATAATGAGCAAATTAATGAGACACTGCGGGCTGGGAAAACTTTGTCAAAAGATGAGTCTGGACACGGTACTGCTGCAGCCGGGATTGCCTGCGGTAATGGCAATGCTTCTAAAGGACGCTATCGCGGTATTGCGCCTGAGACTGAACTAATCGTAGTGAAAATGCGAAAAAATAAAGGGCTGTACCCTAGAACTACAGAATTAATTAGTGGAATTGATTACTGCATAAGAAAGGCATTAAAATTTAATCGTCCTCTCGTACTAAATATAAGCTTTGGAAATAATTACGGTTCACATACAGGAAACTCACTTTCTGAACTTTATCTAAACCGCGTATCACTGCTTGGCCGCATCAGCATAATTGCTGCATCTGGAAATGAAGGTGCATCGCCAATACATACCTTTGGTTTTCTTGATCAGACAGTAAATGTTGATTTTTCTATTTCGGAACGTCAGACTTCTCTTAATATGCAGCTATGGAAAGATTACGCAGATGCTATGCGTATTAGACTAAGAGCGCCTTCTGGAATAGAATACACTCTTTCTGACAAATTTGGAACAAATATGGAAGTGCTGGATCAAACACAAATAGCTTTTTATAATAGTGCACCTTCTCCGTTTCAGCGTCTGCAGGAATATTATTTTGAATTTTTTCCAATAGCTGACAGCTTTTATTTAACTTCTGGTGTGTGGAGTCTTATCATTGAACCAATTTCAATAAAAAATGGTACATTCGAGATGTGGCTTCCTGCTGCCTCTAGCTTAAATGGTGCTACACGTTTTCTTTCTCCCGATCCATATAATACACTCACAGTACCATCTTCTGCTAATTCAGTTATTACTGTAGGAGCCTATGATGCAAAAACAAATACTCCAGCAGATTTTTCAGGGCGCGGAGCTGCTGCAATGCCAAATCTTTTAACAAAGCCTGATCTTGTCGCTCCCGGTGTTTCTGTCACAGTACCTTCATTTCCCGGCGGATATCAAACCGTATCTGGTACATCCTTTGCTGCACCATTTGTCACAGGCAGTGCTGCTCTTTTAATGGAATGGGGAATTGTAAAAAGAAACAATTTATTTTTATATGGAGAACAATTAAAGGCATGGCTGATTGCAGGTGCAAAAGAACTTCCAGGCTATCCCGTACCTAATCCTCGCACAGGTTGGGGAGCTCTTTGCCTAGAGGCAGCTTTACGATAGCATGCAAAAAAGAGAAGACTCTCATCTTCTCTCTTGGCTTGTAATGCAGTTGAGGGGACTTGAACCCCTACCCAAGTACATGGACATGAACCTGAATCATGCGCGTATGCCAATTCCGCCACAACTGCATATTCAATTTTGTTTTTCTAATGATATGCATTAGAAAAATGCAGTTGACGGGACTTGAACCCGTACGAGCTAGGCTCACAAGATCCTTAGTCTTGCGCGTATGCCAATTCCGCCACAACTGCATATTTTGTTTTTGTCTGTTGAGCAACTTCGTTTGTTGTTTCTTTGTTTTCTCTGTTGCTCACCTGACGATATATATATTATCACATGGGCAATGATTTGTCAACACTTTTTTCAAAAAAAATCAAAAAACTTTTTGTAGGTGCCTTTTTGTGTCTCAAAACTAAAAAATACTCCCAAAAAGCAACCAATAGTTTACTTTGTGGGAGTATTCGTGTTTTTTCGTTCTTTTGTTACAATCTCCTGTGTCAATTACAGGCCAACTGCAAAACCAACAATTAAAACAATAATACCAAGTGCTATACGATAAAGCGCAAAGCTGTTGAAATTGTGACGCTTGATATACTGCATTAAAAACTTAATTACAATCATAGAAACGCCATAAGAAACAACCATTGCCAGCAAAACAACAAAGAACTGCTCTGCTGAAAAACCGCCGCCCTTTACAAGGAACTTAACAAGCTTCAGACCGCTGGCACCAAACATAACAGGAATTGCCAGATAGAAGGTATACTCTGCTGCAATAAAGCGGGAACATCCAAACAGCATACCGCCGATAATCGTGATTCCTGAACGAGAAGTTCCCGGGATCAATGCCAATAACTGGAATACACCTATAATAAATGCTGTCTTATAGCTAAGCTGTGTAAACTTTACAATTGATGGACGAACCTTTTGATTTCTCATCTCGATTGCAATAAATGCAATTCCGACTACAATAAGCATAATTGCTACTACAAGCCAATTCATCAGGTATTTATCAATAAGATCATTGAACAATATACCAATCACACCAGCAGGGATACAGCCAATAATTACCTTCTTCCACAGTTCGATAGTATTGTGCTTCTGCTCTTTTGTCTTTCTGGCCGAAAATGGATTCAGCTTATAAAAGAACACCGTGACAACCGCTAGGATCGCACCAAGCTGTATAACAACATCAAACATTTCTGTAAATTCAGCAGTAAACACCTCTGGTGCACTCGTCTTCCAAAAGGCATCTACCAAAATCAGATGTCCGGTACTGCTGACAGGAAGCCACTCGGTAATTCCCTCTACAATGCCAAGAAAAATGACTCTCAGCCACTCAATAATATTCATTTTTTAATTTTCCTTTCTGTTATTCCCTCTTTACATACGATTTTCAATTTGCCAGTCAATTGGTTCAAGACCATTTTCTTTTAAGTACTCATTTGTACGGCTAAATGGTCTGCTTCCAAAAAATCCTCGGTATGCAGACAGCGGACTCGGATGCGCTGATTCAAGGATCAGATGCTTTGAATTGTAAATCATCGGCTTTTTTGACTGTGCCGGTCTGCCCCACAAAATAAACACCATCGGGCGATCCTGTCTGGCAAGTGCTTCAATAGCAGCATCTGTAAACTGCTCCCAACCAATCCCCTTATGTGAGAACGCCTGATGTGCGCGGACTGTTAAAAGAGTATTTAACATCAAAACACCCTGCTTTGCCCATTTTACCAGATATCCATTGTCTGGAATATAACAGCCTAAGTCTTCGTGCAGTTCTTTATAAATGTTGACCAGAGAAGGCGGAATTTCTACGCCCGGCTTTACAGAGAAAGACAAACCATGTGCCTGACCTGGCTCATGATACGGATCCTGTCCGAGAATGACTACCTTTACTTTGGAGAGCGGTGTTAAATTAAACGCAGTAAAGATCTCATCGGATGGCGGATACACCACATGTGTGGTATACTCTTCAACTACTTTTTTATAGAGACTGGCATAATATGGCTTTTTGAATTCTGGACTGAGAGGTCCTAGCCAGTCATTTGCGATTGCTCCCATTCTGTTCTCCTCTTGCTATTTTCTTACTTTAATACCTACAAACGTCTTTTCAGTTCAAAACCCTAATATCATCAAATACGTACACTGATTCCGCGTTCTTTCAGATACTGCTTTAAATCTGCAATCTCAAGCTCCTTATAATGGAACAAACTTGCCGCAAGCGCAGCATCTGCCTTTCCATCTGTGAGCGCCTGATAAAAATGTTCCTTCGTTCCTGCACCACCAGATGCAATGACTGGAACACTAACTGCCTCTGATACTTGTCTTGTCAGCGCAATGTCGTAGCCTGTCTTCATACCGTCGCAGTCCATACTTGTTAGAAGAATTTCTCCTGCACCCATTCTTACAGCCTTTGCTGCCCACTCTACTGCATCAAGTCCAGTATCAATACGGCCTCCGTTTTTATAAACATTCCATCCGCTGCCATCTGCTCTTTTTTTTGCATCAATCGCCACAACTACACACTGACTTCCAAATTTATCAGCTGCATCACTTATAAGCTGCGGTGTATTGATAGCAGATGAATTGATTGATATTTTATCTGCGCCCTCACGAAGAAGCATACGAAAATCCTCTACTGTACGGATTCCGCCGCCTACAGTAAATGGAATAAATACCTTCTGTGCTACCCTGCGCACCATATCAACCACAATGTTTCTGGAATCACTTGACGCTGTAATATCAAGAAATACCAGCTCATCTGCACCTAGCGCATCATAAGCTGCCGCTATCTCAACTGGATCTCCGGCATCCTTTAAATTCACAAAATTAACACCCTTTACAACTCGTCCGTTATGTACGTCCAGGCAAGGAATAATTCGCTTTGTAAACATTAGCCTTCCCTCCTTTGCGCCAAGAAATTTTTAAGAATCGCAAGCCCTGTTTTTGAACTCTTCTCTGGGTGAAACTGACATGCAAAAACATTTTCTTTTTCTACCGATGCGTGGATAGTAACACCATATTCTGTTGTTGCTGCTACGATTTTTGGGTCTTTGGCCTGCAGATAATACGAATGCACAAAATACACATAAGGTTCCTTTTCCAGTCCCTTAAATAATGACGCTCCCTCGCGTACATTCAGGGAGTTCCATCCCATATGTGGAATTTTAAGACCCGGACCTTCTGGAATGCGCACAATCTTTCCCTTAAGAATACCAAGACCAGCTACGCCTGGTGTCTCCTCACTGCTCTCAAAAAGAAGTTGCAGACCCAGACAGATACCTAAAAATGGAATTTTTCTGTTTATTGCCTCATGGATAACATCAATTAATCCAAACTTATTTAAGTTTTCCATCGCATCTCCAAATGATCCCACTCCCGGCAAGATAATATGATCTGCCTGAAGAATCACCTCAGGATCTCTTGTCAAAACAGGTGTCTCTCCCATTGACAGAAGTGCCTTTTCTACACTTTTAATGTTTCCTGCATCATAATCAATAATCGCTATCAACGTGCCACCCCCTGATTCATGTGTTTAAAAACAGCTTGATTATATCATATGATTATTCATGTGACAACTGTTCTGCTATTTCTTTTACAAATTGGATGCAATTTTCCTTCACACCAATACCTCTGCCATTTAAATCGGCCGGCACCTGATACAGCATCGGATGTACACGAATCAGCGTTGCCTTCTGATGCATGGACAGCACTTTCTCAAATGGCCAGCGCATAACCATCGGATCAGCAAAGCCCTCACCAAGCTCTAAAATCGTAAGTTCATGCGTCAATGAGCAGCTAAGCCAGTTCATATAGGCTTCCCACTGCTTTTCTTGTCCTTCCACCTTCGGTGCTGCCGTCAAAAACTTAGAAATTCGCCCATCTAACAGCTTTTGATCCGTATTTGAGGTAATTACAAAACAATTTCTTCCTTTTGCCAGCTTTGCCAGCGTATCATATGCCTCGTCAATTTGTTTTTCATTATCCTCTTTCACTGACAGCTGCGTGCCGATTCCGATTAACAGCATTTCACTGTTTATTATCTTATTCCATACTTCCTGTGTCATTCTCATTCTCCTGTACATCTGTTTCTTCTTTTGGCGCTTTTTTTAAGCAAAACCAGAATGCAACGCCTTCTGCTGTATTATATACACCAAACGGCTGCTTATGAGCATCCATAATGGCTTTTACAATAGAAAGACCGATACCGCTTCCTCCATATTCTCTTGTTCTTGCTTTATCGACCTTATAAAACTTGATCCATACCTTATCAAGGGAATCTTCTGGAATAGGATCGCCCGTATTGGCTACCGTTATCTTTACAGTATCCTCTTGTTCCTCTAGCGTCACACAAATACGCATGTCTCCATTTACATGGTTCATTGCATTGCTTATATAATTAGTACAAACCTCCTCAATTTTAAATTCATCACCAATCACCATACAGGAAGCAGGATACTGTTTTATCACCTTAATTTCCTTCTTTTGCATTTCCAGTGCACTTGAATTGAGAAGTGTTGTAAGCATCTCACAAATATCAAATGGTTCTTCTGTGAGTGCATCCTGTCCAAATTCAAGATGATTGAGTGTAAGAAGCTTTCGCACCATGCGGTTCATTTTTTTTGCTTCATCGACAATTACATCACAATAAAAAGCACGGCTTTCTGGATCGTCACTGATTCCTTCCTGAAGACCTTCCGCATAACCCTGGATCAATGCAATTGGCGTCTTTAACTCATGCGAAACATTTGACAAAAATTCTTTTCGCACTTCGTCAATCTGGATTTTTTCATCAATATCCTTTTTTAACTGTTCATTTGCTGTCTGCAGCTGATTAATTGTACTCTCTAACTGCTCTGACATTGAGTTCATGCTGTTTCCCAAAAGACCAATTTCATTATTCAGATCGCCCGTATATTTGCTCGTAAAATCAAGATTTGCCATATGATCTGCAATCTCAGCAAGCTGCAGAAGCGGTCTTGTCAGACGATTAGATATCACACTGATGACAATAAGTGCAAGCAGCATTCCTCCTAAGCAGGTGAACATGAAAAATTGATTGGAAATCTGTGCACTGTCCTGCACAGCTTCTAACGGCGTAGACATTAAAAAGAAGGTTCCATTGCTCAAAGAACCATAACAGTCCATATAGGAGGTTCCTTCAATAGGATCATAATATTTTAAAATTTTATATCGTTCCCCTTGCTTTAATGTTGTGACTGTGTCCATGCGGTCCCATACCAAAATATACTGCATAAGACGATGACGAAGTTCGCTCGCCTGCATGTTAGATACACAGTTTGCACTCACTTCATCTAGTGACCAGTCTGATGTTGTCTGAATAAAAGAAATATTATCTGCATCACGCATGCTAATCAAAACTGCGCTGACTTTACTATCATTTTCACTTTTATTATTAGTCAGCTGATCAAGCTTTTGATAATAATGAACAACCTTTTCCTGCTTCTTCTGATAATAAAAATCCTTCAGCAGTCCGTTATTTAACCCTATACACAACACCATTGTCAATGTAAGAATTGCAACAAAGGCAGTCATAATCTGTGTTCTTATGGATGATTTCATCATTCTACCTCAAATTTGTAGCCCATGCCCCAGATGGTATGAATATATTCGCCCTTCTCACCCATCTTGCTTCTTAATTTCTTTACGTGAGTATCAATTGTTCTGGCATCGCCAAAATAATCATAATTCCAAACATTATTTAAAATTTTTTCTCTTGACAGTGCCAATCCTCTGTTTTCCATAAAATACGTCAAAAGTTCAAATTCTTTGAAACTAAGCTCAATTTCCTTGCCATCTATTGTTACCTGATGTGCTGCTTTATCTATCACTATTCCGCCGCACTCTAACTTGCTTGATTTTACCTGATTGCTTCTCTTTAATACAGCTCCGACTCTTGCCACTAAAATCTTAGGACTGAATGGCTTGCTTATATACTCATCTACACCAAGATCAAAGCCATGCAGCTCATCCTGTTCCTCACCCTTTGCAGTCAGCATAATAACAGGTACCTGTGAATATTCGCGGATTGTCTTTAACACCTGCCAGCCATTCATCTTTGGCATCATAACATCAAGAAGGATTACTGCAATATCCTTATTCTGGAAAAAAATCTCTACTGCTTCCTCTCCATCTCCAGCCTCGATGACTTCATAGCCGTCTCTTGTCAAAAAGTCACTTACAAGCTTTCTCATTCTGCTCTCATCATCTACTACCAATACTTTTATCTTTTCCATTGCGTATTCCATCCTTTCTTTTCTTTGTCAGCATAATTCGCGTTTGTAAATATTTTATCAAATAAATATGGCAAAGATGTGAACAAAACTGCATGAACAAAAAAAACCGCCCCGGCAAATGCCGGAGCGGAAAATAATGTCTTGATTACATGATATCCTGATTTGCAATACCGTCCATATCATCGAAATCCTGATTCTCGCCAACCATACCCCAGATAAATGTGTATGCCTGAGAACCTGAACCACTGTGAATAGACCAACTTGGAGAAATAACAGCTTCCTCGTTTCTCATAACGATATGACGAGTCTCCTGCGGTTCTCCCATGTAATGCATAACAAATGCATCTTCTGGAATATCAAAGTACAGATAAACCTCCATACGTCTGTCATGTGTATGACATGGCATTGTGTTCCATACGCTGCCTGGCTCAAGCTTTGTCATACCCATTTCAAGCTGACAGCTCTCTACCTGACCTGGAAGGATATACTTGCAGATTGTACGATGATTTGAAAGCTCAAGTGAACCAAGCTCTACCTTGTTCTCATCCTTAACGATGACAACACCTTCCTCTGGTGTACCCTCTGGCTTGATTAAAACAGTTGGGCAGGTACGATGTGCCGGAGCACTGTTTAAATAGAATTTTGCCGGATTAGAAGCATCAGCACTCTCGAATACGATCTTCTGTGTTCCCATTCCGATGTACATACCTTCCTTATAGTCAACGGTATATACCTTTCCATCAACAGTGATAGTTCCCTTGCCGCCGATGTTAATTACACCAAGCTCTCTTCTCTCACAGAAGTACTTTGCACGAAGCTCATCTCCTGCGGTCAGCTCAAGTGCACTCTCTGCCGGTGTTGCACTTCCTGTGATAATACGATCGATATGACTATATACCAGCTTGATTTCGCCTGGTACAAACAGTCCCTGAATCAGAAATTCCTCTCTGAGTCTCTGTGTGGTATAAGTCTTGACATCTCTTGGACTTACAGCAGTTCTTAACTCCATAAAAATCCTCCTTTGCTGCACGGCGCATACGCGCCGCACACATTTTTTATTTATATGCTTACTGCTGCTTACGCAGTGCTGCACGTTTACGAAGTGTTGGATCAAGAATCTTCTTTCTGATACGAAGGTTCTTTGGTGTTACCTCAAGTAACTCATCAGTATCAATGAAATCCATACACTGCTCAAGGCTCATCACCTTCTTTGGAACAAGGCGAAGTGCATCATCAGAACCTGAAGAACGAGTGTTGGACAAATGCTTTGTCTTGCAGACATTAACTTCTACGTCCTCTGCCTTACCAGTCTGACCAACAACCATACCAGAGTAAACCTTCTCACCAGGTCCAATAAACAATACACCTCTTTCCTGTGCATTGTAAAGACCATAAGTGATACTCTCGCCATCCTCAAATGCAATAATAGAACCCTGCTTACGATACTGGATATCGCCCTTGTACTCCTCATAACCATCAAAGATAGTATTGATGATACCATTTCCCTTTGTATCAGTCATGAATTCACCTCTGAATCCAATCAGACCTCTTGATGGGATAGAAAACTCCAGTCTTGTATAGCCGCCCTGTGTTGTTCCCATTCCGTGAAGTTCACCCTTACGGCTGGAAAGCTTCTGGATAACAGTACCGGAAAACTCCTCTGGAACATCAATATAAACAAGCTCCATTGGCTCTAAAAGACGATTTCTCTCATCTCTCTTTGTTAAAACCTCTGCCTTGCTGACTGCAAACTCGTATCCCTCACGGCGCATGTTCTCAACAAGAACTGAAAGATGAAGCTCACCTCTTCCGGATACCTTAAAGCTATCCATGTTCTCAGTCTCCTCAACGCGCAGGGAAACGTCTGTATTCAGCTCGCGGAACAGTCTTTCTCTTAAATGTCTTGAAGTAACAAACTTTCCTTCCTGACCAGCAAGAGGACTATCATTTACCATAAAGTTCATTGCGATAGTCGGCTCAGAAATCTTCTGGAACGGAATCGCTACTGGATTCTCCGGTGAACAAATCGTATCACCGATATGAATATCGCTAATACCAGAAATTGCAACAATAGAACCGATATCAGCACGCTGTACCTCTACCTTATTCAGACCATCAAACTCATACAGCTTACTGATTTTTACGCGGCGCTTCATACTCGGATCATGATGATTTACAATAACACAGTCCTGATTTACCTTTACAAAACCATTGTCAACCTTACCAACACCAATACGACCTACATATTCATTATAATCGATGGTGCTGATCAAAACCTGAGTCGGTGCCTCTGGATCACCTTCCGGTGCCGGAATATGCTCAATAATGGTTTCAAACAATGGAACCATATTCTCTCTAGGATCATCTAAATTTCTAACTGCAAAGCCAGCCTTTGCAGATGCATACAAGAATGGACAGTCTAACTGCTCATCACTTGCATCAAGATCCATCAAAAGCTCTAATACTTCATCTACAACTTCCGCCGGTCTTGCCTCCGGACGGTCAATCTTATTGATACATACAATAACAGACAGGTCAAGCTCAAGTGCCTTGCTTAAAACGAACTTTGTCTGCGGCATTGGTCCCTCAAATGCGTCAACAACAAGAATAACACCATTTACCATTTTCAGTACACGCTCTACCTCGCCACCGAAATCCGCATGTCCTGGTGTATCGATGATGTTGATCTTGCAGTCTTTATAAGTAACTGCAGTATTCTTGGACAGGATAGTGATGCCTCTTTCTCTTTCGATATCATTAGAGTCCATGACACGCTCCTGAACTTCCTGATTCTCACGAAATACTCCGCTTTGCTTTAACAGCTCATCTACCAGTGTCGTTTTACCGTGGTCAACATGCGCAATAATCGCTACGTTTCTTACTGTCTCTCTCTTTGTTTTCATATAGAAAAAACTCCTCTTAATGCTAAAAACTTAATTCAGTTACACAAATCCCCCCCAAACCAGCATCTGTCTTTTTAAACTTTTCATCAGCAAAAGAGAGCTGCCGGTTGGCAACTCTCTTATTGTAGCACAGATAATATTCATTTTGCAAGTAGTTTTCAAGATTCTGGTGCATCCTTTTGCACAGTTTCAGAAAGTGCAGTCAATGTTCCTGCAATCGAAGCCAGATTTGACGGCACAATGATCTTTGTTGCTTTACCGTCAGCTGCCTTCTCAAAAGCCTCCATACTCTTAATCTGAAGAACGGCTGCATCAGCCTTTGCTTCCTTAATATAAGCAATTCCATCAGCCTTCGCCTGAGAAACGCGGCGAATTGCCTCTGCTTCACCTTCTGCCTCACGAAGCATTGCCTCTTTCTTTGCCTCTGCACGAAGAATTGCTGCCTGCTTTTCAGCCTCTGCATCAAGGATTGCAGACTGCTTTTCACCTTCTGCACTAAGGATCGCTGCACGCTTGTCACGCTCTGCCTTTGCCTGCTTTTCCATAGAATTTTGGATGTCAGACGGCGGTGCGATATTCTTAAGCTCAACACGGTTTACCTTAATTCCCCACGGATCTGTTGCCTCATCAAGACTGCTTCTCATCTTAGTATTGATTGTCTCGCGAGAGGTCAGTGTCTCATCAAGCTCCATTTCACCAATAATATTTCTCAATGTGGTTGCTGTCAGATTTTCAATTGCCATCAGCGGATTTTCTACACCATACGCATAAAGCTTCGGATCTGTAATCTGATAAAATACAACTGTATCAATAAGCATTGTAACATTATCTTTTGTAATAACCGGCTGAGGATCAAAATCTACAACCTGTTCCTTTAAAATAACGTTTCTTGCAACGTGATCAACAAATGGCATCTTGATATGAACACCAACTGACCATGTAGTAAGATAACCGCCAAGACGCTCTACGATAACAGCATGTGCCTGTGGCACAATGCGGATACATGAACCAATGATACATAAAATAACAATAACAATAATAACGCCTGCAATAAATTGAGGACTTAGAATAGATGCTGCTAACATACTCATACACTCCTTTTCTCTTAAATGATATACTGCTTATTCTTTTAACTGTTTTCCTGTGCTGTCCTTGACTGCTCAATCTTTGCAACGATCAGTTTGACACCCCGTATGCCTGTGACAACAACACGGCTGCCTGCTTCGATGATTTCATCATCCTTCTCGGCAGCTGCTGTCCACTCCTGACCACGAATTACAGCTTTTCCAAAGCCTTCCTGATTATGTATTCGAGCCGTAACCGTCGCATAATCTCCAATTAAACTATCGACATTTGTCTTGACCGTCTTTGTCTGAAGAAAGCGTCCAGCAATGGGACGAACCAAAATCAATAACAGCATCGACACAGCTAAAAAAACAATAAGCTGAATTTCTAACGATGTCGAAAACAGTGAAGTAATAAATGCTGCAACGGCACCGACAGCAAACCAAATGGTTACAAGCTGAAATGTTGCCATCTCAATCGCTGTCAATACGATAAATACGATGAGCCAAACATAAACTTCGATACTGTCCACATCTAATCCTCCTTTCATCTTCGTTTTTCTTATGCTACCACAAAAATGATTAGTATTTTTCCGACTGTCATTTTTGCCAGATATTTTTGTAACCCTTAAATTTTAAATCACATGATAAATCATCACTCTTAGTGTAAATACATGCTCGTCCCACATTGTTTCAACATTTCCGTCTGCATGCTCTAAAAGCTCATGCATGATGCGAAGCCCCATTCCATGCTCCTGTGGATTTTCTTTGCGGCTTATAAGGCGCCCATCCTGTGCTTTAAAAATGGTGCCATCATAGCGATTTTTAATTTCAATAAAAAGATTTTTTCGCTCAACCTTCATAAAAATCTTCACAAGACGTTCCTTCTCACTAACTCTGTCGCATGCCTCAATTGCATTGTCAAGCGCATTTCCAAGAACACCGCATAATACAGAATCCGCCACCTCCATTTCTCTTGGAATGGAAATAGATTCCTCCACTTCAATCTTCTTTTCTCTTGCCACGGCCTTTTCAAAGTCAAGCACCGCATCTACAGTTCTATTTCCTGTTGTTGATGAGTGCGGTGTCATAAGGCTCTGCTCCTCATTCAAGCGGCAGATTAAAGAATCGAAATCTCCTTTTTTGGCAAGCATCAAAAGCTCCATATTGCGGTTTTTTCGCTCATGGCGCTCCTTTCGCATTGTTTCCTGAAAATGAGAAAGAGCCTCATACTGCTTTGCATAGTACTGAAGCTGACGGCTCGTCATATATTCCCTTCGCCTCGTCTTTTCCTTCCATGCTTCTTCCTTTTGAAACGCAAAAATTGTCTCGAACAGCAAAATAATCGCAGCAACCGCTGCGCTAAATAAGCTTAGAACTCCTTTTGTACGAATCAGAATCAAACAGCACGTATTTAACACACACCATAAAAGGAAATGCGGCAAAAGGCAGCGCCAAGTTTTTTTCTGTTCTTCTTTTTTCAAAACTGCAAGATATTGTGATGTCGTATATAATGCAAAAAAATTGATCAATAATACAAGCAATAAATCTGTCATGTTTCGATCCCTCTCAATGTTTGTTCTTACTCAGAACCCCATTCCCAGAAGCGGCTGCGCACATTAGCGCGGTGTGCCTCACTTATACTTAAAATCGTGCCATCTCTAAGTGCAAGCTTTTCATACTGAAAGGCCTCAACGTGCTCCATATTCACAAGATACGCCTTGTGAATCCGTACAAAATCTGCACTGATTGCTAAAAGTTCTTCCTCTGCCTCATCAAGCTTATGATAATACTCGTATTCTCCACGCACAGTATGAACAATTACCTTTCGCTTGTTGCTTTCCAGATATACAATATCTCGGCAAAGAAGATTCACCACGTTTTTTCCAAAACGAATCGTAAACAGCTCTCTGTGAAAACGGCTGATTCGCTCAAACGCCTTATCTAACACATTCTCAAGTTCCTCTTGCTTTAATGGTTTTGACAAAAAACGAAATGGCTCTGCCTCAAACAGCTGTCGCATATACTGGTCATAACCTGAAACATATATAATAAGTGTCTGGTATGAGCGCTCACGAAGCTTTTTTCCAAGTTCGATTCCATCCATTTTTCGCATCTCAATATCAAGAAACAATATTTCAAAGCCTGCACCGTTTTCAATTTCTTCTAAAAGTTCCTCCGCAGATGCAAATGTTTCAGCCTGCAGCTCCACTCGCTTTTTTTTTGCATAAGCCATTACAAGACTTCTAAGCTGCTCGGCAAATGGCAGTTCATCATCACACATTGCACATGTTATCATTACACTTCCTCCTCAAACAAAAGAAGTTCTTTTCCATTCTTAGCGTAGTACCCATAATCTTCGATCTCTGTCTTAGCACTGCCCTGAAAGCTCTCAAGAAGCTGCTTTTCCATGGATGCGCGTTCAGTAAGAGGTACAAGAAAGCGCACACTTACATCCTCTGCATATTCGCTTTCTAATTGGCTGTAGCCTCGCTGTCCCAACAGATAAAGAAGTGTTCCTATCTGGTTATATGTCACCTTTACTAAAAACTGTACAGCTGGAATTTTTTCAATAACCTCACTTGCTTCAACGCCAGCCTTTGCCGCCGCCGTATAAGCGCGCACCAGGCCGCCCGTTCCCAAAAGAGTACCTCCAAAATAGCGCGTGACAACAACAACCGTATCGCAAAGACCTGCACCCGTCAGCACATCAAGCATTGGCTTTCCTGCTGTCTGTGAAGGTTCACCGTCATCACTGCAGCGCTTTAGCTCCTGTTTTTTTCCGATGCAGTATGCATAGCAATTATGTCTTGCATCCCAATATTTTTTGCGGATCGTCTCAATATAGGCAAGTGCCTCCTCCTCTGACTCCACATGCTCTAAGTTTGCAATAAACCGTGATTTTTTCTCTACAATTTCTGCTGTATCTCCAACATAAACTGTCTTGTAGGCCTCTGACATTTTATTCACCTTATTCCTTTATACTTTTATTTCCATATATTAAAAGCATTTTCTTATTTTTCTCTGCTGCAAAATGCTTTGTAGCTAGTGTATCTTATTTTGCAGCTTCTGTAAAGGTTTGCTTTTTTTCTGGTATTTTTCTCTATTTTTTGATATACTAAAGAATAAATGTCAGTCCATGCTTAGAAAGCGTTTATGCATGAATTTGACGGAAAGGCACTTATCTTTATGATTTTTAATAATGATGCAATAAAAAAGGAGCTGTCAGGTCTTCTTGATACATCAAGGCAGGCCAGACGACACCATCTTATTTTTCTTTTAAAAATAGCACTGGCAATGTTTCTAATTCTTTGCTTCGTCGGCTTTGCTATCGGAATTGGATTTGTCCGCGGAGCAATTGATGCTGCTCCCTCTCTCGATATACTTGATGTACAGCCACAAGGATATGCTTCTCAAATTTACGACGCAGACGGCAATCTAATGCAGACACTTGTCATGGAAGGCAGCAACCGCGAAGAAGTCAGCTTTGACCAGCTTCCTGATGATCTTGTAAACGCTTTTATCGCAATTGAGGACAGCCGCTTTTATGAACATAACGGAATTGATTTAAAAGGAATTTTGCGTGCTGCTTATGTCGGTATTACAAATGGACGATTTTCTGAAGGTGCCAGCACAATCACTCAACAGCTTATTAAAAATAATGTGCTTCAGGGCGGCTACGAGACAAGCATGGCTGACAAACTGCGCCGCAAAATTCAGGAACAATTTCTTGCAGTAAAATTAGAAGATCAGCTAGACAGCAAAGAAACTATTCTTGAATACTATCTTAATACAATTAATCTTGGCGGCAACTGTCTTGGTGTACAGACAGCTGCTCACCGCTATTTTGGCAAAAATGTATGGGAATTAACATTATCTGAATGCACTGTTTTGGCTGCCACCACATCAAACCCATCACGCTATAATCCGCTTACACATCCAAAGGAAAATGCAGTGCGCCGAAAGATCGTTCTTGAAAAAATGTATGAGCAAAATTTTATCACTTATGATCAGAAAAACGATGCACTTGATGATGATGTGTACAGCCGCATTCAGACAGTTGACAATGCCACTTCAGGCAGTACGGTCTTTTCTTATTTTACAGATGCTGTATATAATCAAGTTTGTGATGATCTGCAGTCAAAGCTTGGCTATTCTGCCTCACAATCTTATAAACTTCTCTACAGCGGCGGCCTGCAGATTTATTCAACAATGGATCCGTCCATTCAGGCTATTGTCGATGAAGAGATCAACAATGCTGACAATTACATCTCTTCAACAGGAAGCAGGCTTTTAGAATATTCACTTAATTATGCGCTTACTGTATGCCATGCAGACGGTTCTGAAAGCACCTATACAGAAAATGATCTGATAAGCTATTTTCAGTCAGAAAAAAAACAGGCAACGTTTGCAAATATTTATGCTTCAAAAGAAGATATTTATCGCTCTGTCCGTGAATTTAAAGCATCACTGCTTATTTCTGGTGACTCAGTTACAAACGAAACCATTACTCCTATTCTCGAACCGCAGGAATCTGTCGTTGTCATGAATCAGTCAAATGGTCAGGTTGCTGCCATATCCGGCGGCCGCGGTGAAAAAGAAGGAAGCCTCACCTTAAATCGTGCTCTGCACTGCCACAGGCAGCCAGGTTCTGCTTCAATGATAATCAGCACATTTGCACCTGCTATCGACTCGTGTGGTGCCACTCTTGCCTCCACATATTATGACGCTCCTTATTCATCCGGAAATCAGCAGGTCTTAAACTGGTGGGAAAATCCGTATCTTGGCTACAACAATATACGTCAGGCTATCACATATTCCATGAATGTCATTGGTGCCAGATGCCTGACTTCTCTTGTATCTGATTCTACTGCCTATGATTATTTAGAGCTTTTTGGTTTAGTCGATGCTAACGTGTTTGAATCTTCAGCCTCTCTTGCCTCCGCAAGCCAGTCATATACTGTCACAAACGAAATGCTTACTGCTGCCTTTGCTTCCATTGCAAATGATGGAATTTACCAAAAGCCAACCTACTACACCAAAGTTTTAGACCGCCAGGGTAATATCCTTCTTGAAAGTGTTCCTTCTCAGACAAGAATTATCAAAAGTTCCTCTGCTGCTCTTTTAACAAATGCAATGGAGGATGTGGTTTCATCTGATTCCTCTTATTACTATCAATACGGAATCACACCAACTGGTAAACTTTGTCAAATTGATTCAATGACACTTGCTGGAAAGTCTGGAACAACGACAAGCGGAAGCGACGTATGGTTCATAGGCTACTCTCCTTACTACACCTGCGGCATATGGTCTGGATATGATGACTCAAAAGTACTTTCAAACGGAACTGAATACCACAAAACAATATGGCAGAAAATTATGGCTCGCATTCATACTGATCTTGATAATAAAGATTTCGTCTTTACAGATGAATTAGAATCTGCAAAGATCTGCAGCAAGTCAGGTCTTCTTGCAGTTGACGGCGTATGCAATAGCAGTTCAAGCAACGCTTGTGTATACACAGAATATTTTGCACCTGGCACAGCACCAACAAGCTATTGTGACCGCCACTATGCACTTCGTATCTGCACAGAATCAGGCAAAAGCGCAACAAAATACTGCCCCGGTGATTCAGTCGTGCAGCGCGTTTATCTTCATATCGATGACAATGATCTTTCAAGCGGCACTACGACAGACTCAGATTATCTGGCACCATCGAACCTTCAAAGCTGCGACATTCATACGGGAGATTCTACCCGGTAAGTTTACAAGCGGGCTCCGGTGAAATTTTTGTCGGCGCCTATTTGCTTTAAACATATGAAAACGGCCATACCATTTTAGGTATGACCGTTTTTTTATACTTTTAATAAAGCCGCCAAAATTACTTAAAGTACTTAACACCTGACTCAAACAGCTTCAGATCCTGCTCACCATAGATGTTGATTGCTACAGAATCTCCGATACGCTCTGAATGTGCCATCTTTCCATATACACGTCCATCTGGGCTTGTGATACCTTCGATTGCTGCATAGGAACCGTTCATATTCCACTCTTCGTCCTGTGCAAGATTGCCATTGTAATCAACATACTGAGTTGCAACCTGTCCATTTGCAAACAGCTTATCAAGCCACTCCTTGCTTGCTACGAAACGTCCCTCGCCGTGAGAAACCGGGTTGCAGTAAACACCGCCGAGTGTTGCCTGTGCCAGCCATGGAGACTTATTGGATACTACCTTTAAGTATGCCATCTTGGAAACATGACGTCCAATGGTGTTTGTTGTCAGTGTCGGAGAATCAGACAGCTGGCTGTCAATAATCTCACCATACGGAACAAGTCCTAACTTTACAAGTGTCTGGAAGCCGTTACAGATACCAAGTACAAGACCATCTCTGTTGTTTAACAGATCCATAACTGCTTCTTTGAGCTTCTCGTTTCTAAATGCTGTTGCAAAGAACTTTGCAGAACCATCTGGCTCATCACCTGCTGAGAATCCGCCTGGGAACATGATGATCTGAGACTCGCGGATTGCCTTTGTAAAGATATCAACAGACTCACGAATTTCTTCTGCTGTCTGGTTGCGAACAACCTTAACAATAGCCTCTGCGCCTGCGCGCTCAAATGCCTTTGCACTGTCATACTCACAGTTTGTTCCTGGGAATACCGGAATAAATACCTTTGGCTTTGCAACCTTATTCTTGCATACATAGATTGAATCTGCCTTGTAGATACCTGTATCAACCTTTGGCTGTGTCTTTCCAGATACAGACGGGAATACCTTCTCAAGAGTAGACTTCCAGCTCTTTACAGCCTCATCCATGGAAATTACAATTTCACCGTAAGTGAAGGTTGGCTCTGCACTTACTTCACCAATAACCTCACATGGAACCTCTAAATCTGCGATGCATTCTGCCGGAACTTCTGCAAGAATATTTCCGTATAATGGAGCAAAGAGGAGATTCTTATCAAGCTGTGCATTGATAACTGCACCAAGGCCATTACCAAATGCCATCTTGCTTACTGCCTCTGCGATACCGCCTGTGCCAATTGCATATGAGGATACGATCTGACCATTACGAACAGCCTCGTGAATCTGACCGTACAGTTTCTTCACCTGCTCATAATTTGGAAGGTCATATTCATCCTTCTCAATAGCAAACAGAACAAGCTTATTTCCTGCCTTCTTAAATTCTGGTGTTACAACATCATTTTCAGATGCCACATCAACTGCAAAGGAAACAAGTGTTGGCGGTACATTTAACTCATCAAAACTTCCTGACATGGAATCCTTTCCACCAATTGACGGAAGACCAAATCCCATCTGTGCTGCATATGCACCAAGCAATGAAGCAAACGGAAGTCCCCATGTATGAGAATCCTCTGACATTCTGCGGAAGTACTCCTGGAATGTCATACGAATCTTACTGTAGTCACCGCCGGCTGCCGTAATTTTAGCAATAGACTCTGTTACGGCATAAACAGCACCATGATATGGACTCCATGAGGACAGATATGGATTAAAACCATAGCTCATCATGGTAACAGCATCAGTATTTCCCTTTGCTACAGGAACCTTTGCTACCATTGTCTGAACCTCAGTCAGCTGATTCTTTCCACCATACGGCATTACAACGCTTCCTGCACCGATGGAGCTGTCGAACATCTCAACAAGACCCTTCTGTGAGCAAACATTTAAATCAGCAAGCATAGAAAGCCATTTTTCCTTTACATCAGTAACTTCCTTTGATGCGAAGAAGCTTTCTTCCTTCTTTGGCATACTTACAGTAACATCTGTCTCCTGATGAGCACCGTTTGTATCAAGGAATGCACGGCTAATATTAACAATTTCTTTTCCTCTCCAGCGAAGAACAAGTCTAGGATCCTCACTCACAACTGCAACCTTTGTTGCCTCCAGATTCTCCTCAGCTGCATAAGCTAAAAACTGGTCTGCATCCTTTGGATCTACTACAACTGCCATACGTTCCTGAGACTCAGAAATCGCAATCTCTGTGCCGTCAAGACCTGCATACTTCTTTGGAACCTTATCAAGCTCAACAACAAGACCGTCTGCCAGCTCTCCAATTGCTACAGATACACCGCCGGCACCAAAGTCGTTACATTTCTTAATCAGATGGCTGACTTCCTCACGACGGAATAGTCTCTGTAACTTTCTCTCAGTCGGTGCATTACCCTTTTGAACCTCTGCACCACATGTTTCGATAGAAGACTGTGTGTGAGCCTTAGAAGAACCAGTTGCACCACCGCAGCCATCTCTTCCTGTACGTCCGCCAAGCAGAATAATGATATCGCCTGGATCAGAATTTTTACGGATTACTGCACGTCTTGGAGCTGCACCCATAACAGCACCGATCTCCATACGCTTTGCCACATAATTTGGATGATAAATTTCCTTTACATAACCAGTTGCAAGACCAATCTGATTTCCATAAGAGCTATAACCAGCAGCTGCTGTACGAACAAGCTTCTTCTGAGGAAGTTTTCCAGGAAGTGTCTCAGAAAGCGGACGTGTCGGGTCTGCAGCACCAGTCACACGCATCGCCTGATAAACATAGGTACGACCTGACAGCGGGTCACGGATTGCACCGCCAAGACATGTTGCAGCGCCTCCAAATGGCTCAATCTCAGTAGGATGGTTATGTGTCTCATTCTTAAAGTTGATCAGCCACTCTTCTTCCTTGCCGTCTACCTTAATAGGTACTACGATAGAACATGCATTGATCTCATCACTTTCTTCCTGATCCTGAAGCTTTCCCTGCTTCTTCAACTGACGCATACCCATAAGAGCCAGATCCATCAGACTGATAAATTTGTCATTTCTGCCTTCAAACAATGTTTTATGAGCAGTCTCATACTCACCGTATGTCTTCTCGATTACCGGACGATAATATCCTTCCTCAAATGTAACGTTCTTTAACTCTGTCTGGAAGGTTGTATGACGGCAATGATCAGACCAGTATGTATCAAGTACACGAATTTCAGTCATGGACGGATCACGCTTTTCCTCATCGTGAAAATACTTCTGGATGTGAAGGAAATCCTTAAAGGTCATAGCAAGACCAAAGGAATCATAGAGCGCCTTCAGATCCTTCTCATTCATCTTGGAAAAGCCTTCCAGAATTTTTACATCTTCTGGCTCTGGATGTACCATGTTCAGTGTCTGCGGAATTTCCTCCGATGCTTCTCTTGAATCAACTGGGTTAATACAGTGATTCTTCAGCTTAGCAACTTCCTCACTTGTAAGTGCACCGCTGATCACATATGTGGTTGCTGAACGGATAATCGGCTGTTCATCTTCCTTTAACAGCTTTACACACTGCTCTGCCGAGTCTGCTCTCTGATCAAACTGTCCCGGAAGATACTCTACTGAAAAAATAATATCATCCTTCTCGTGAGGGAAGGTGCCCTCATAAAGATCATCGACCGGCGGCTCCGAAAAAATAGTTCCCTTACTCTTTTCATAAGTCTCATCCGAAAGGTTTTCAACATCATAACGGATCAGCACACGCACCTTCTTGGCATCGTGAATGTCAAGATAGCTGCTCATCTCTTCCATAAGCTCCTGTGCTTTTACTGCATAAGGTTCCTTCTTCTCCGCGAAGATTCTTCTGACGCTCATATCATTCTCCTTTGATTTGTAATTACCCTTCACAAAACGCGTGAATTGTAAGTATATTCAATAGAAGTATATCATAGCTTTGGATTTGAAATCAACCTTTCATATTCCACAAATAATATAAAAAAACGAGCGAAAAGTAAGTAATTTTCACAAAAGCATCACAAAAAGGGAGAGCCAAAGCTCTCCCTGAATTTTTATACACAATATGCGGTTTGATCAACTGCTAATTAAGCAAGCTTGCTCTTTGCAGTCTCAGCCAGCTTTGCAAATCCAGCTGGATCATTAACAGCCATATCAGCCAGAATCTTTCTGTCTAACTGGATGTCAGCGCTCTTTAAACCATACATAAACTTGCTGTAAGACAGACCGTTCATTCTAGCTGCTGCGTTGATACGGGTGATCCACAGCTGTCTGAACTGTCTCTTTCTCTGCTTTCTTCCTGCGTAAGAGCTTGTTAATGCTCTCATAACAGACTGCTTTGCTACTCTATACTGCTTAGATCTGGCTCCTCTGTAACCCTTTGCCAGCTTTAACACTTTGTTGTGCTTTCTCTTAGCGTTCATACCGCCTTTAATTCTTGCCATATCTATCTCCTCCTAAACGATGAGGATTCTCGCGAATCCTGTGCAGAAATGTTTCCCAAACTTACTTATAAAATCACAAAATTATAAATAAGGTAAAATCTTCTTCATGTTCTTTACGTTGGTACTATCTGTCATAGTAGCCTTTCTAAGATTTCTCTTTCTCTTAGTAGACTTCTTTGTTAAGATATGGCTCTTGTATGCCTTCATTCTCTTTAACTCGCCTGTACCTGTTTTCTTAAAACGCTTTGCAGCTGCTCTGCTTGTTTTTACCTTTGGCATTATAATTTCCTCCTGTCAATCACTTGATATTTTTTGCCAATACCAGACTCATGCTCTTACCCTCTAACTTCGGCGGTTTCTCAACCGATGCGATATCCTTGAGGTTTTCAGCAAAGTCATCCAGTATATGTTTGGAAGCACCCATATGGGCCATCTCTCTGCCGCGGAAACGTAAGGTAACTTTTACCTTATCGCCCTTTTCCAGGAACTTTCGCGCATTGTTCACCTTTGTATTCAGATCATTTGTATCGATGTTCGGAGACAATCTCAGTTCCTTTACTTCAATGACTTTCTGCTTCTTCTTGGCTTCCTTTTCTCTTCTGGCCTGCTCATAACGGAACTTGCCATAATCAACAATCTTGCATACCGGCGGCTTAGCCGTTGGTGCAATCTTTACCAAATCTAAACCGGCATCCTTTGCCAGCTTCATGGCATCTCTGGAGGACATAATTCCAAGCTGCTGTCCTTCCTCACCAATTACCCGGACTTCTTTGTCACGGATCTGCTCATTAATCATTAAACTGCTAATTGTTTTGTACCCCCATCGAAAAATGTTGTGAACTGCTTTACGCAAAAAAATGATGGACCGCGACGATCCACCATTAAGATACACAAATATGCAAAATACGATATGTGAACTTAAATATCAACCCGAGACGCCTTTGCGCTAAGGTGAGAGTGAATCCTCTGCTTTCCTGTTTATTGACAACACTAGCAGTATACCGCACTTTTTATCAGTTGTCAAGTGTTTTTTCGGCTTTTTTATTTTTTTGGGTGTTGTCAATAGTAATGCGAAAGATTTTTCAAAAAAATTTTCTAAGTGTAACATGTAAATTACTCTTAGAATGTATTTAAAATTTTCTGTTGTGTCACTAAGCTAAATTTGCAAGCTCTGCCTCAAACAGTTCCTTCGATGTTTTGAATTTAAAGAGTCTTCGAGGATAATTATTGATCCAGTTTTCAATGTACACAATATCATCAGCCGTTCGATCATCAAAATCAACGCCCTTCGGAATATGTCGTCTGATCAGCTTGTTAATGTTTTCATTTGTTCCACGCTCCCAGCTGGAATACGCGTGGCAGTAATAAAGTGCTGTTCTTTTTTCAGCACGCAGACAAGAACGCTCCAATCCAACAGTATCAGAAAACTCAACACCATTATCGACTGTAATCGACTTAAACACAGTCGAAAATAATTTTCCCCACTTTTCTTCCAACATATCCAAAGACGCGACTACAGAAGCTGCTCCCTGATCTGGCATCTTGATTACAATTTCATTTCTCGTTTTACGTTCTGATAAAACGAGTAAGCAGGACTTTGTGACACCGCGCTTTCCTTTAACAGTGTCCATTTCCCAGTGACCGAATTCTTCTCGCGTCATAATTTCTTCTGGCCTTTTCTCAATACTTACACCTGCGCTCGCCCGTTTCTGAACAGGTTTCTGTTTTTCCTTCTTTTTAGCTTTTCCTTTTACTGGAAGATGTGCATTCGTCAATTTCAAAAAAATTCCATCATCAATATAGCGATACAGAGTTCGCACACTAATACACATTTGTTCTCCCTCTTGCTGTAACGCATTTAATGCGGCTTCTGGGCTATATTTTTCATCCAGTATTTTCTTCTCTAGCTTTTCAATATACTTAATATCATTTTTTATTTTTAATGGACGACCTTTTCCGGTTATATACCAATCATGTGCCTGCTGGCCCAAATCACTACTATAACGTTCCTCTTCTGTATAATCAGAGTTACGGTGCATATATTTACCACGATTATACTCACGATATATCGTTGCTTGATGTACATGCAACTGGTTTGCGATTTCTTTCACACTATGTCCTGCATTTAACAATGCTTCCATTTTAATCCGATCTGAATGAGTAAGTCTTGCCATGATTTCACCGTTCCTTTTTGAAAATTCGTTTCGCTTTCGCAAATTAACGTGTTAACATCATCATAGCAAACTTTCATTCTTTTTTCAAGCCTCTGTTTACTGTTTTCAGCACTAAACAGGGGAATCTGCAATTCCCCTACGCTGCCTTGCAGCTACCCTTTTGCCTACGGGCCGTAAAGCAACATCCTTTCAGGATTTTCCTTTATGACCCGTTTCCATCTCTTTAATCAGACGATCTACCGTCGGGCGACTAATCTCCAGCTGCCTTGCAATTTCAGATTTTGTAACTTTGTGATCCCGATACCTTCCATATAATAGTTCAAAGCTATCTGGCTGCTGAATACGCTTCCTCCCCTGATACCGCTTCTCTCTTTTTGCAATCGCGATTCCTTCCTTTTGTCGCTCCAGCAGAATTGATCGTTCAAATTCATTGATTGCTGCAATCATCGTCAGCATCAATTTTCCGGTTGCTGTTGCCGTGTCAATTTGTTCCTGGCAGCTTATCAACTGTATTTCTTTCTGCTGCATTCGCTGTACAAGCCGTAGCAAATCCTGCGTATTCCTTGCCAACCGTGAAAAATCATGAATATAAATGGTATCTCCGCTTCTGGCAAACTCCAACATTGCCTCCAACTGCGGGCGATTCGTATCTTTTGCTGATCGCTTCTCGCAGAACCATTTTTCTATCCGGTATTGTTTCAACGCTTCGCGTTGCCTCGCTTCATTCTGTTCTTCCGTACTGACACGCACATAAGCAATTCGCATTTCATACCTCCATTCAAAAAAGTGTAAAAATAAAGCCTTGATTTTTCCTGCAAACTGCATTTTTCAAAAAATCAGACTCTATTTTTACACTTATCTTTTACTTTTTAAGTGCAGAATAAGGTATACCCTATTCTGCATTAACTATATATTTTTACCATTCTTTACTGATCAAGCTCATCATCTGCTTCAATATCTTGTGCGTTTTCCTGCTTTTGATTTTTCAGCCAGTTCAACGTCTGATTTCGCTTTTGTTTCTTCTTAAAATCAGTTATAATACGCTCTACATTTTCCGAAGTTGTTGCGCCTGGATATTTACTTTCAAAGGAAATCAACAGTTCTTTATTATCCTGTTCTTCCTGACGAATTGCTCCATACGTTTTTTGATATTCACCATTTTGCATAATCTGCTGAATAAACAGCTGAGAGCTTGCTGATATCTGCTCCCAGCCTCCGTATAAATTCGTAACCGCTTGCGTAATCCGATCCATTGTAATCGGCTCTCCACGCTTTTCATGTTCCGCCAAAATACCTGCGATATCTGAACGATCATTCTTATACAAACGACCGGAACGCAACTTCATTGCAATTAAATATTCAGCCTGAACAGTTCTCACACTCAGGATACCGCCAAACGTCCGATAATAGGTAGAATACTGATCTAATTTTGGGGAATAGGATGCAGTTCGCATAAAATCCGTATTTAGCCACCCATTTTGCAAGTGGTATTGGTCTCCAACCGAGTTGATTGCGTCTTTCATCACTGATGCTGCATGAATAATTGCATCAATGTCTGTTGTCATTTCACGAAAACCATAATTTGCAATTACTGCTGCTCCACCTATTAAGATAAGCTCAGCTGGCATAGCTTTTCCGCCCATCTTTTTATATTCTTTTGCTACCGCTTTTAAATAATCATTTAAGTTTTCTCCCGTAAAGACAGAACTATCAGATGACATTTCTCACCTCACTCTCAACAATATTATGTCTTAAAAATTCAGGAATCGAATTTTTTACCGCTTCCTCTTTTATTTGATCATTTTTTAATACATTCGCCGTAACAATAACTCCTGCCGGATATACAAGTTTTTGTAACCGTTGCTGTCTCAGATCATCATACTCACTGCAAAGAGGCGCTCCAATCTCCCTGCTAATATAGTCTACCATTGCCAGCAGATAAAAGCACTCCAGATACCACTTTCGGTTATAATATTCCCGTATCATATCCTTTTCTAATGTTTCAATCAAAAAATCAATATCTCCGCTTTCTTTTAAGCGATGACACACATTGCTTTTAAAGAGTTCAAAATTGCAGCGCTTTTCCATATTCTGATCACCTTCCTTTATTGTTAGTATATCGACATCTTGTTATAAAATCAAGCCATTTAGTATGACAAATTTCTTAATTAACAGATTTATAATTTTACCATTCTTCTTCCTCATCAAACTCATCTTCAGAATCTTCCCAGAAGTAATCCTCGAACAGCTCTCTTTTATTTGAGTGCTGCATCTGATCAAAAATATATAAAGTTGCCCGGACATCTTCCAGACTATCATGCGCCCGAAAATGATACCCATAATATGCCGCAGCCGTACCCAGTTTCTGCCATTTGTAATCGCAGAAAAAATCATTCCACTCTCCATATTCACGAGCAAACGCCAGCATGACATCAAACTGCTTCTTTCCTATCGCCTGAATCCCCCATTCTTCCAAGAAATTCAGATCAAACTGATTATTATACGCAACCAGCAGGTCAGCAGCGGCAAAAATTCCCTTTACTTTTGGGATTAACTCATGTGGGTATGGTGCATTGGCAACCCGATCAGGTGTTATTCCATTCACACGCGCCGCTTCTGACCAGCTCTTTTTCCAATACGGATGTACCAATTCATTGATCAATACATTTCCCAATCCGTCAATAATTGAAATCTGAATAATTTCATCTTCTCCGGGATTCAATCCAGTTGTTTCCGTATCAAATATAATTGTTTTTGATGCGGACAACGAATAGGGCTGTGCGGGCAGCTGTGCCGCCTCCGCTAGCCGTTCTTTTCCTATTTTGATTGTATAAGCATCTGCATCTTGACTACGTTTCATAGCTCTCTCCTTTTCTCAGAAATCAATGTCTTCATCTGCATCTTCCTCTTTTTCATCCTTTTGACGGCGAAAACGAGAAAATCTTGATTGACGAATTCCTGTTGGTTTTGATATTTTCATAGTAGTTTTTTCATTATCTTCATTTTCCTGTGGCTCTCGTCCGGCATCTACATCAAGTTCCACTGCCAGTTCTTCCAGACGCTTTGTTTTTTCTCTCAGCTCATCTTCCTGCGGAAATGGTGTATTCAACTGTTTCTGCGCATCCTCTCTCTGCTGATACAATGCTTCCAACTTACCTCTCTCCAGAATCATTCGTTCTGGAAGCTTATTCAGCGCGGAATCCAAACGTTTTAAGTTTAGGGCTGGAACATCCGATAATTCAAATGGATGACTCAGCTTTCCTTTCACAGCAATCTGGATCTCTGCCGTGATCACATTGACATATCCTTCCAGCTCAAATCCACGATACGAGCCAATCCGTATTGACCTGGTATCCTTACAGGTTTTTCCTGCTTCTAAAAAAGCCTTTGCTGCTTCTTTCTGATCGGTGTACACTTTCCCCAAAATCTCCAGAAAGATGGTGTTCTCAGCAAATGGTGGATACTGCTCTGTTGTTTTTATGTCCGCATCCAGTTTTTGAATGATTCCTTCTTTTTCCCGGATTTGTTCCGGGAATGTCTTAAGCAGCTGATCTTCTAACCGATACTGCATCGACTGATGCTCCGCTTTCAGCATCCGCAATCTTGCAATATCCACTTCCAAATCCATTTTCTCTTTAATGCGATCATCGCCTGCACACAAGGCTTTGACCTCCGCATACGTCAGCACCTGCTCATCCACATCTTCACAGGAACGAACTGGCGATTTACTCGTCATAATCTGCGAAATAAATTTTTGCTTGTTTTCAAGCGTTTGCCATAAGTACGAATCGAATGTTCCCTCAGTAACATAATTATAGACTTGTACAACCGGATTCCTATTTCCTTGGCGGATAATCCTACCATTTCGTTGTATCATGTCTGCCGGACGCCATCCCACATCCAAGTGATGTATCGCAATCAGACGTTCTTGTACATTCGTTCCTGCCCCCATCTTCTGGGTACTCCCCAGTAGAATCCGTACTTGTCCATCATTGACTTTGGAAAAGAGGTTTTTCTTTTTGATCTCTGTATCTGCATCATGAATATACGCAATTTCCATCTCCGGTATCCCTGCTGCAATTAGTTTTCCCTTTACATCATCATAGATATTAAAAGTATTCGGTTTTGGCACACTGTTGTCGCAAAAGATCAGCTGTGTGAGTCGTTTTTCTTTTCCTTCTTCCCAAATTCGTAAAACATTACCGACACAGAGATTTACCTTGCTGGCTGTATCATCCGATAAAAGTGGGTTCATTAAGCGCTGATCCAGTCCAATTTTTCGTCCATCCGATGTGATTTTCAGCATGTTATCTATGGTTGGGTCTACTGCACCATTATGCACAGCTGCCGCTCTCTCTGATAATTCAGCAACCATCTTTTTCTGTAGCTCAGACGGCTGCGCCACAATCGTCTTTGTCTCTACTTCTGGTACTGGAAGATTTAATTGATCTTTCGTCTTTATGTCCGCTGTTTGTTTAAACAGATTCATCAATTCTGGCAAATTAAAAAATTTAGCAAAGCGGGTCTTCTGGCGATAGCCAGTTCCCTCCGGAGCTAATTCGCTTGCTGTCACTGTTTCACCAAAAGTAGATGCCCATGCATCAAACTGAGTCAGTCCACGCTCCTGAAGCGCATCATACTGAAGATAACGCATCATTGTATACAACTCTGTCATACTATTCGAAATTGGCGTTCCAGTTGCAAATATGATTCCTTTTCCACCAGTCAGTTCATCCATATATCGACATTTCATATACATATCTGTGGACTTCTGTGCTTCGGATGTTGACAGTCCAGCTATATTTCTCATTTTGGTATATAAAAAAAGGTTCTTGTATGCATGTGCTTCATCAACAAACAGTCGATCAACTCCAAGCTGCTCAAAGGTAACAATATCATCCTTGCGTTCCTGAGCCTGCAACTTTTCCAGTCTAATCTTCAATGATTTTCTTGTCTTTTCCATTTGCTTGACTGTAAAAGACTGATCGCGCTCATTCATTGATTCCCGCAGTGCATTTTCAATTTCATCCAGTTGTTTTTGCAGCAACCGTTCCTGACGCTCAATCGAAACTGGAATTCGTTCAAACTGGCTATGTCCAATGATGATCGCATCATAATCACCCGTTGCAATTCGCGCACAAAATTTTTTTCGATTCGCTGTCTCAAAATCTTTTTTACTGGCCACTAACAAATTCGCTGCCGGATACAATTTTAAGAAATCATTTGCCCATTGAAGAGTCAGGTGATTGGGAACTACAAATAAGCTTTTCTGGCATAACCCCAACCGCTTACTTTCCATTGCAGCTGCAACCATCGTATACGTTTTTCCGGCTCCAACCTCATGAGCCAAAAGTGTATTTCCGCCGTACAAAATATGAGCAATAGCATTCTTTTGATGGGTACGCAGCTGAATTGCAGGATTCATCCCATGAAATCGGATATGTTCTCCTGAAAATTCCGCAGGGCGCAAGTTATTAAATCTTTCGTTATATACCTGTTCCAGACGTTGACGTCTTTGCGGATCTTTCCAAATCCATCCAGCAAATGCCTCTTTGATTGCTGCCTGTTTCTGCTGTGCCAGCATGGTTTCCCTCGGATTTACAACACTTCTGGTTGTTCCCTCAGCATCCGTAACCCGATCATATACCGTCACAGTTCTCAGATTTAATGTTTGCTCCAGAATCGCATATGCGCCCATACGCGCTGTTCCATAGCGATTATACACACTAACATCATTTTCAAGCGCAAACGTTTTTCCGCTGATCTGCCATTCACCCGTCACCGCTGCAAATGTTAACTTGATTCTCTGCCGCTGATAATACGGCGTATGGAATGTCTCATACATAAATGCTTCAATATACTCCGCATCAATCCAGGTTGCTCCCAGTCGCACATCAATCTCAGATGCCGTCAGATTTTTTGGCTGTGCTTCCTGTAAAGCCCGTACATTTTCTTCATATCTGACATCACGTTGAGCCGCCAGCTGCGCCATCCGAAGCTTATCCCTGACATTTCCACTTAAATACTCATCTGCCGTTTTCCATGCCCGCTGTTCCTCTTTCTCCTGCGGATCACGAAAAATAACACCGCTCAACTCTCTTGTAATTTGCTCTTGTTCCGCTTCTCCTCCTTTTCCCAGAAGATCAGCCATGTATGGCAAATCCACATGACCTTTTTCACCAATTGAGACAGCCAACGCATCCGCAGGTGTTTCCACAAATGTTATTTCTTGTTGTGCGCGGATCGTTCTCTTTGTAAATATATCTGCCTTTGATCGTAGATTTCCATCTTTGTCCAAATTTTCAAGCGAACATAGTAGGAAATAAGACGAATCGCCATCCATCATTAAGGCATTTTGTCTGGAGTTTATCAGTCCATATCTTTTTGAAAACAGATTATATTCAATACCCAGCTTTCTTTGGGCGCGTTGAATTTCCTCATCTGTAGCATCCTCAACCTGAAGCTGTATCACCTGATTTAATGCATCCCTGATTTTCAGCAATCCCTTCGTCCGGTCTCTTGCTGCATCAGAACGGTCAATTTTTCGCATCGTTGAATTTTCCCGATAATATACTTCACCATCTACTAACGTGTATGAAAAATTGCGCACGGATGGGTCTGCGGGAAGAACTGCATTTTGTTGTCGCCTGTCCGAAACGGACACACTTCTAGGTTCTGGCTGCGCCGTTGGTTCATAAGGCTCATAATGTCCTTGAATCTTCGTGACTGCACTCAAAAGCAACTTTGATAAGTCTTGATTCTGGTCAGCTTTTACGGTATATTCCTTTCCAAATTGGGTACTTTGCTCCTCCAATGTACCCAAGATCATTTCCGGATGATCAAGAAAATAAGTATTGATCGCATATCCTTTATCAGTCTGGCCCAGATAAATCCAATCATCTTCCGTCTCCACAATATGTTCCCGCTTCTGAAGGAAAAGAATGTCTGCTACCACTTCTGCTCCCGCATTGGCCCGAAAAGCATGATCCGGCAAGCGGATCGCCCCCAGAAGTTTTGCACGTTGTGCCAGATACCGTCTGGCGGATGGATTTTTGGAATCCATTGTATAATGGCTGGTTACATATGCAATAATTCCCCCAGGACGTATTTGATCGAGTGATTTTGCGAAGAAATAATTATGGATCGAAAATCCCAGCCGATTGTACGCACGATCATTGACCTTATAATTTCCAAATGGGACATTGCCGACTGCTACATCGTAAAAATCACGCTGATTCGTGGTTTCAAAGCCCGCTACCGTAATATTCGCCATTGGATACAGTTTTTGTGCAATGCGGCCACTAATGGAATCCAATTCAATTCCATACAAACGGCTACCCAACAGAGTCGTTGGCAGCATTCCAAAAAAGTTTCCAACTCCCATTGCCGGTTCCAGAATATTTCCTCCTTGAAAGCCCATCCGTTCCAGCGCCGCATAAATTCCCCGGATAATCGCCGGACTGGTAAAGTGCGCATTCAGTGTGCTTGCTCGTGCCGCTATGTACTCTTCTTCTGTCAGCGTTTCTTTTAATTCCTGATACTCATTTGCCCATTGTGCTCGTTTCTCATCAAACGCCTCCGGAATACCTCCCCAGCCGACATATTTCGACAGAATTTCCTGTTCCTGCCAAGTTGCATTCCGTTCTTCTGTTTCCAGTTTCTTCAACATATGAATGGCATCCATATTAGCGCGAAATTTCTGCTTCGGACTGCCCTCTCCTAAATGTTCATCAGAGATGCGGAAATTGATTCCCGAGATACTATCAAGAATCGGTTTCTCTGGCTCTGAAAAAGCAATCGGCTTTTCATCGGCGTTCTGCCCAGACAAGATCGGTTCCTGTTCGACTGCCCCATTTTGTTTTGTGTCCGATTCGGACACAGGCTCCTTTTCGCTTTGAGGTTCTATCAGAGATTCCTGCATTTCCTCTTCATCCAGATTTTCATCTAGCTCTATCTCATCATTTATTTCTGCATCCTCATCCGCCGTCTCTTCTGCTACAGGCTCAACTTCCACTTTCTCTGACTCTAAAAAGTATTGATCGTTCTCGATAAGCTGTCCGATTCTTTTTTCAACTTGCAGCCAGGACAACTTCACAACAGAATTATCCTCATCGTGAAATTTCTTAATAGAAAGACCTCTCGCATTCCAATCCACCCAGCCAGTAACTCCCTCTTCAAACTGAAATGTCCAGCCTCCAATCCCATATTCCTCTTTCAAAAACGCAGCTCGTTTTGCTGCATCCGATTCTTTTTGATAAAAAGCGGCAATGCGAATTTTTCCACCCTCAAATCCAGATCCTCGCTGAAGAATCCGTACAAGCTCCGATTCCGGGATAACAAAAGCAGCCGGTGTCTCTCCGGCTGCTTGCTCTGTCTGTTCTATTTGTATTTCTTCATGTTCTGCTTTTGGTGTGTCCGAATCGGACACATTCTCCCGATCAGTCGGACGAATCTCAAAATAATCGGATAGCGTTAACTGTACACCAGTTCCGTCAGAATAATTTCCTCCACCTGATGGTGGCAGGATTCCATCAGTCCCACCCATTTGAGCTGATCTTTCTGTTTCAGTTCCTCGGTCACTCCCGCGTCCTTGAGCAGTTGCGGTAATACCTGTTCCTTGATCCGATCCGCTGCTTCGTCCACCTTCACCATCTCCTGAAACAGTGTTCCATTCGCTACCAGACTCTCGTATACCTGAAGGTTGTTCTCCTTCAGATAATTTTTCCGCATCATCCCGTACTTCCGTAACTCCGGCTGATTCTCTTCTTTCTCCGGGAGTCCGATGTTCGGAACCAGGAAATCTCCCTCCTGACGATATGTGATCCGTTTCCGAATATCTTCCATTGTCATTTCTTTCATGTTCATTACCCCTTTCTCTTACTTGTTCTCTCTGAACCGTTCGGACAAGTCGGGCTGTCCAACTCAAAATCGCTGAAGCCGCATTTCCAACTCCACTAAACGTCTCCATGTCCAGCTGATTCATGCATGAGAAGTCCAACGATTCTGCTTCCTGCGAGAATCCATACTTTTCCAAAAGCAAATACATTGCACTCGTTGCAGTTGCAATATAATAAGCAGGTATCTCAGTACTTTCGGACTGTGCTGCTGCCTGATCTGGTGACAGATTATAATATTCCTGTGTCATCGACAACGCAATCTGCGACAGTGTATGTTCCAGGTCACCATCCCAACGGGCAGAATCGGCAGCATATGCCGAATTTTCCCTGCTATATGCCGCATTCAGTTTACGGGCAAGTTCCTCTCTTTGCTCTGGTAAAATGGGTTTTGGACGATATTCAAACTCCTGATCTGGCCCAGTTGCTGTCACATCAAAAATATGACGCAGCTTACCGCGCTTTCCCGTTTCATCCAGCAGGACTATACTATGTTCTCCTTTTCGGACATATCGTCCAATCTTCTTCCACTGATCGAATGTGGCACAAGCGGTTGCTTTTGGATTCTGCACATAAATCAATATCTGATCAAAGAATTGATAATGTGTAAACTGTGTGGCAAATTTTAAAAATCCTTTCCACAGTGTTGTATCTTTTCGCAGCACTTCTTTACTGTCTTCCAACAGCTGATTATATTCTTCTATCCTTTGCATGGCACTCCTTTCCTTCTGAAAGCTTTGCCTTGCAGCCTAATTGTATATTATCTGATACAGGTTGTCAAGTGGCTACTTGCATTTTCTTCCAGATTGAGCAATCATTTTCGTGTCCGATTCGGCCACAAATCAATATTCCATTTCTTCCTGCTGTTCGTTTTCCAATTCCTTTTTCCTATGAAAACATCTCTTCTTCTGTGCTTCTGGTGATCTTTTTTCTTCCTTTGGCGTTAAATCCCCTTGTGCTTTCAGTGGCTCCACAGTCTGTTTTACGTTTTTCGTATTTTCAAGATATGCTCCGTATTGCGCCATTAAAAAATCCGATGCTTTTGCTGCATCTGCACTCGCCTGAAACAGCACATTCGGGTTATCCTTCAGTAGACTCATCCAGTTCTGCAAATACGCCGCATGGTTTGTAAATTGCTTTGAGCCAATCTGAACACCCAAATCAGCCTGTACAAATACCGCCGAAAGCTCTGCGACGAGTTCCTCTTTCGCATACGACGTACTTCCAAAGCCACCGCTTATATCCCGTGCCAGCCGGGACGGATGCCCCGTACTGTGTCCCATTTCATGGATTGCGGTTCCTAAAAATTCTCCTGCGGAATAAAAATAATCCCGTGCAGGAAGATGAATCTCATCCCGCGCAGGACTATAATATGCTTCCGTTTCGTTTGCTCCTTCGATTACCGAACACACCGAAGACTTCACAAACTGATCAGCCAGTGCCAACTGTTCATCTCTCGAAAGCGGCTCTTTCTTTTCCTTTTCCGGTATTCCGTCAACCTGATCGGCATTGAACAGAATAAAATAATTTACTTTCGGATGTTCCAATTCCTCATAAACCGTTTCCTTCTCACCAGTAACGGGATCTTCAATTACCTTTTTCTCTTCAAAAATCCATTTTTCACATAATGTTCCCTTCTCACCGCTTTTTATTTTCCATCCCTTGTCTTTCGCCTGGTTAAATGTCACCCAGCGGTTATCCTGAAACTGTCCAAAATGGGATGCAAGCATTAAGCGCAGTCGGTTATTTCCCTTATAGACCGCTTTTGTCACTGGATTATACGGTCTGGTTCCGGTTGTTTTCCATCCTTTCATCCACGGCAGCTCGCCCTGTTCCATTTCTGCAAGCAGTTGTTTTGTCAGTTCTTTTCTGGTTTCTATTACCCGATTATACGCACTTCCCATCACATATCCTCCGTAACAGGGTCAGATTCCTCCTCAAGCTGTTCTTCTGCGATATCGTTTCCCTGATCTGCATAACGTTCTTTTTGCAGCTTACGGATTTGCGGATCGTACTTTACGTTCTGCTGTTCCATTTGTTTCATCTTCGCTCCCTTCTTTCCATTAGATTACACGCATAATTCCGTTTAAATTCCAGCGTTTCTGAAATTCACGCAATTCATGCTTGTAATAATCCTCTTTTGTAACAATCGGATGATACAGCACCTGTCGCTTCTGCTCCACCGTTTTGTACAAATATTTCATTTCCACCAACCGATTTACATAAATCAGTGTCGTGGATCGGCTCTGCGGAGTTTCTCCATGCGCCCACCGGGTCTGCAATTCTTTCATTTTCAGTGGCTCATCCGCCTCCCAAAAACATTGCATCATTTCAAATTCCCGTTGCGATAATGTCTGTAATGCCTGCATTTCTTTCTCCTTTTTTATTCCGGCCCATTTTCCAGCCAGACGGCTTCATGGACATGCGCCTCTTCCTCTTGTAATTGTTGTTGCTGATTCCATTGTGCCTGACGTTGTGCGCGATCATACGCAGCCAGATTTTTGTAGTGGCGATAGCTATCCTCAAAATAACGTCCCAACCTTCGGATACGAAAATGAGGAATCCGGTATCCTCGTTTCTGGTATTTTAAAGATTGTTCCATCCGATTGGCTTTTCTCTTCTCCTGCTCTGCACTTCGCAGCGTTTGCAACACAGCATTTCCACATCGCTTGTATAAATCCTTTTCCTGATTCATTCGATAGGTTTGCCTTCGTGCATTTTTTCCATATGCGCGCTCCTGTTGCTTTTCCAGTGTGTCCCAAGTTTCCTGAATCGCACTCCAATCCTCTGGATGTACCTGCTGTAGCCAACGATCTGTGATCGCATCAATATCCTTTCGGTATGGTGCCATATCCGAAAGTCCATACTTCCATTTCTGAAAATCAGGCACTTCCTGCTCCAACTTCGCAAACAGCTTCTCCAGATCATCCTGAAGAACCATTTCTTCCCCACCCTGTTCCCGAAGTGACTTTACAATACTTTGCCGAATTAGTTCATTTAGCTGTTTCATTACCTGATCGAGATCCAGCAGTTCATTCACAGCAGCAGATTTTGCAGCGCGTAAAGAACGAATGCCCCATGTTCCTTTGGGTTCCCCAGCATATTTGCCATCTGGCACTCGTTCTCGTTGTCCAACCGGATCTACAATCGCCACGTGAACGTGTATGTTATCGGTATTATAATGTACCGCTGCCGTCCAAGATGCCAGCGTCAGTTGTTCCTTGTCCAGCAGCGTCTTCATAAATACCCGCGTCATTCCCCGTACACGGCTCTCATCCAGTGTCTGCGATGTCGGGTCATAAATTTCCAGTTCTTCCAGCCATTGATTATCAAAGCTGAGAACGGTCTGCCAGAGCAGCGAACCATTTTCCTGTGCCTGTCGGAATTGCTGCTTATAGATCTGTGCAGTGTCCTCCGATAACCGATCATAGTCCATGCTGAAAAGTCCGGTTGTTTTCTCCGGGTTTCCCATGTAGTTCTCCGAATAGGCACTATAATCAGGATGGATTTCGCCGCCATGTACCGCCTCATCCCGATCCATGTAATTGATGTAAGAAGCATATACCGCAGATCCCGGACGTACAAATTTTGTGACTGCTACCAGTCCCGGTGTCTTTTCCATGAGGTTCCATCCTATTTCTGCTTAAAATCTTTTGCCTGTTTGAAACGGGCAATCCGGTCTTTGACGGTCTTTTTGGCCTCTTCTACCGTTGGATGTAACATTTGTTCCGTAGAGCGGTACTCATCAGCCCGAAGCTGCCAACATAATGTATTTAAGACTTCCAGCAAAACCTGTCCATTCTCATCAGCACCATTGCTTGCCAATCGAATACGGGTCATTTGCTTTCGATTTTCTTCCCGCAGCTTTTCATTCTCTTCCTGTAGATGCGGATATTCCCGAATCAGGTAACTGATCGTTTGGGAAAAATTCGACAACCCATATTTCTCCTGAATGTTCTGAATGACAAGCAATTCCTCATCCGACAACCGGACGCCTTTAAATGTCTTTTCCACACTCATACAATCGCTCCTTCCGATTCCTCTGACCAGGATTCCTTTTCAAGAAGTCCATCTTCCAGTCTGCAACAGGATTCTTCAACCTGCTCCATTCCCGCAATCAAAAGACTAAGCTGTTTTTGCTGGCCTTCCAGACACTGAAACAGCTTTTGCAGCTGCTGCTCATATTTGCTTCCCAGCGCCCGGTCATCATAGGCAATCCGCTCCAAGCATTGACGCAGATATTCCTCTCTGCTCAGATCATGTTTTTTTGCACTGGTTTCCAGTGCCTTTACCACATTGCTGTTAATGCCACGAATACAGATATCCACTTTTGTTTCCTTTCTTTGTTGCCTTTTTTTGCGCCACGTGTCCGATTCGGACACGATTCAGGCGAAACCTTTTTTACCGCTTTGCGGTCAAAACTGCGTGTTTTCATCTTCCACCCGATTTCCGTGTGGAAGATGAAAAGAGCATAAGAGGTTTTGATATCACCCTGCGGCTGATAGTAGGCAAAGCCTACAAAACCTTGATATCATTTTTGCCCCTGTTATTTTACGCCTGTTTAACATAAAATCGCTCAAAATCTTGATGTTTCTTATGAAACGCAATTTTTGTTTTACAAATGTTTAACGCAAAAAAGCGGTCATTTTTGCATAGTTCCTGTCTATTTCTTCTTTTGCCAAGCAAACAGTCCACTTTCTTTTTCCTCCGTTGCTGGACTCTTTAACGGGGTTCCATTCACCGACTGCTCGATCTTCTGTAGACGCTCCTGAATTGAGCGCAGCAGTTCATTCTTTTTGTGTTCCGCCTCCAATTCCTCTTCCAACTGGCGGATTCGAGCATTTTTTTCTTCTAATTCTCTGCGAATCATTTCCACCAGTTTTGTTACCTGGTTTTCTTTTTCCACCAATAATTCCTCCAGTTCCTTTATTTTCGGTTCTTTTTCTGGATACTGCCAGCGGATTACCCGCTCTCCTTCTTCCGTAATATACTTTGTATTTCCTTTCATAGTCAGAAACGGAGTTATCCAACTGCGCAGCGGTTCCCTTTGCAGCTGCTTTCTTAATGTTGCGTATGGAACCTCCAGTTCAGTCGCCATTTCCTGTATTGTTTTCAACTTTCTCTCTCACTTTTCCCTGCCATTTTGCCCCATACTTTCTGCAAAATCACATGCGGATTTTGTCCCAACGGCAGTTATTTTTTTGTCCCAATCCTGTTCCTGAAAAAGCGATTGTTTGGGACATATACTGGGACAAAAAACAAGCTCTGTAAGACTACATTTTTTGTCCCAGTCTTTCTTCAAACTTTGTCCCAAACAGAAACAAACTTTCTTTCTATTTCAAGATATTCGGATAGGTTCGATTGTCCCAATTTCAGGCAGAAAACTGTCCCAAAAGAATTTATTTCCCTGCTTGCTTTGGGACATACACTGGGACAAAAAAGCAGGCGAATTTCTCCTGCATTTTTGTCCCAATCACAGTTATTTTTTTGTCTCAATCCCATGCGGTTAATCCGCATGGAAATAAATCGCTGTCATCGTCTCAATATCAGTAATCTGGGCAGCAGTTCCGTCTGTTTCCACGGTTGCCGCCAGCATATAGCTCTGATCATTGGCTTCTCCATTTTCGATTTCCCGAATTGTAAAAATGGCAAATGCATGGTATTGGCTATCCTCATCTTCCAGCTCTGTACAATCGCCCTGGTAATAAAATAATTCTCGTTCTGCCTCGTTATAATCCCGACTGTCCGACAATAATTCTATCGTTCTCCATGCATCTTCCGATACATACTCTTCACAGCCGGACAAAAGCGCCTCCCGGCTGTCCGGCAAAAGAAAATAGGCATTCAGAAATGCTGTTATCAGATCATTGACCTGTGTACGTTCTTCCTGTTCCTGCTCTGCCAACTCCGCTCTGGATATCGCCGCCGAATAATCTGCCCGCAATGCGTTGAGTTCCTCAGTATCCGTCCACTGTCCAGCAGATTCCAGTTTTTCTACTGTTTTCAGTTCCTGGACATATAATCCGGCAAAACACAATGTCGCTGCACAGGATACCGTCAGCAGACCCAACATCCGCTTTCGATCTGTTTTTTGTCTGGATTCTTCTTCCATACCTCATCCTTTCTTTTGTGTCCGAATCGGACACGTTTCTTATCGCTCCCAGTCTTCCTCTTCTTCCGGTTCCTCCCGTTTCTGTTTGACATGATGTTGTGCTGAAGAAAACTGCGTACCAGCCTCCCTCGGATGCTCCTGACGAAACACCTTCAGAATTTCTTCATGCAGCCGACCGTCTGAAAGCTCTGCTGCCAGATTATGCCATTGCTTGTTTTCATTACTTCCGCTTGCCTGTGCTGGATACATACAGGATAATCTTCCATCACTGCCACGGCGTATCCGTATCTGATGGACCTTCAAATCCTGCCCTGCCTGCATATCTGCATATCCAATCACAGTTCCTTCTGCTACTGATTTCGTCTGTACTTGAAATGCAGCACGATCAGCAAGATAGGAAACCCGGCATTGATCTTTTCCCTCATGTTCCATTTGCTGGTAGGCTCGCAATACAGCTGCCTGCAGCTGCTGTCCCACTGTAATCAAATCCATTCGTCCTCCACCCGGAACAAAATAAACTGGCACACTTAAACGGACACCTCCGCGTACCCTGCTTGCTACATATAATCCTTCTACTTTCAGATTGTTTCCCCACGTGATCGTTACATCTGCTTTTCGCGTTTTCAACTCGTGACGTGTGATCTGAATCTGGTAATCTCTGCGCTCCAATGGGCGGTCGGTAATATCTGGCTTCAGCAATTCATCCGATTCCTGATCCAACGAATGCTGTTCCATTTCCTGAGTCACAAGTTTCCTTCCATACTTCATGGTGATCTCCGAAAAAAGCTGAAATAATTCTTCGTTTGTCAGCTCAGCCTTAATTTCTTGCCCATCAATCCCGGTTCCTGTCACTGTGTAACCACTCATCTGCTGATCATTGCATCCAGCCCGAATGATCTTCGCTGCATAGGAAAACCAGGCATATTCCTTTTCTTTTTCCGAAAGTGTCAGCTGCACTCTCGAATATTGCGTAATCATAGCGCTCTCCTTGTCCGTTTATGTGCTGATTTTTTCTTTCTGTTTTCTTTTTTTCGTTTGGTTTCCTCTTCTGGGAACAGTCGGCGATACCCAAGCGCAAGATCTTCTTGATCTCTTGCAAACATATCTGGAATATATCCAGCAAATAATGGCATCTGGAAAAATGCTCCACTGACTGCCTCTACATCGGATATGTCAGCAAACGAAAGAATATACGCCGCATCTTTACACAGTGCATTTGCAAGCACATACTTTGTGTGCGTCCACTCCTGTGGCTTCGTCCCTGCAACAATCACACGCTGCATCCGTTCATCGAAAAATAAAGAAGCAGCAAACTGTTCTCGTTCAATGCTTCCAAAATCCAATACAAAATGCTCATAATTCATCTTCAGCATTTCTTGCATCGTTTTCCCGGTGTACATCGGAATCCCTGCATAGGTAATGCAGTCTCCGCTCTCTGCCGCATACTGATATGTTTCAAATAACTTCTGAGGAAAAAAATCTCCCGTTTCTTCCACGTAACATACTCGTTTCCCACAATCTGCAAGATATCCTGCATACTGAATTGCCTGTGTCGTTGTTCCAATCCTCGTCTGCGCACCAGCAAATGCCGTAAAATGAAGCTCTCGCGGCAACTCTGTATCACTCAATTCCCGATCCAGACGATCTGCATTGCTTTCATAAAAGTTCGTAAGGCACCGGGCAAACTTCTCTTTCTTTGCTCCATATGTCGAATCCAATACGAAATTAACATATCCCGCTTTGCGCAGTGCATCAATCACTGGCGTATTTTTGCCCATTCCAGCCGCAAGAAAAATTATCTTTTTCCCATCTCTTGACTGCTGGATGCTGTCAATCACCTCTACAATTTCAAGTGGATCATCATTTAATGGCAGCAGATCATACACCGCAATCTCTGCCTGAGATTCCAAAACCGGATTGATCGTTTTTTCAATCTGATCATATTCTCCTGCCTGAATTATCTCATATTCTTTTTCCTGAAGCACCTCAACAATATAACCGGAATCTTCCTTCAGGCTTCCGACAAATACACATTTCATTTCGTTTCCTCGCTTTCCTGCTCTTTTGTGTCCGATTCGGACACAGACGCTGGTTCTGATTGGCGTTCAAAGTCCTCCAACTCCGATGATTCCAGCAGTTGCTTTTGTTTCTCCTGTTCATCAACCAACTCGGTAATTTGTTCAGTTGCTGCCTGCTGCTTTTCCTGGCATTCTGCAATCTCTTTTTTCCATGTTTCGATACTGTTCTCTGCATCAGTGCGCTGCTGTCTTGACAAATACGGCATACGTTCTGATGTCTGCGTAATCTGCACCTGATACGCTGCGATCTGCTCATCCAGCTCTTGAATCTGCGCTTTTTCCGCTGCAATTTCCTGTTCCAATACTTCAATATTCCGTTGGATTCTAGCCTGATAATACCCAGTCAGATCTGGATAAAAATGCAGACGGTTCACCTGCTCAACCTGATCTATATTGGTATATAATCGCCGTGTCTGCCCCTCCACCATCACACGAAGCGAAATTGCCTGAAAATCCTCTGGCACGGAAGAAAGCTTCAACACATATGTTCCCGATTGAGCCAGTTTCACTTCAACAGGTATGGGATCTCTTGCCTTATCCACCGCGTAAAATGTAACTTCCGAACGGATACCATCCAAATCAAGCTCAACCAACATTGCTTCCTGCTCCGGTGCATATGCCCAGTACACCACCGATACCATACATGTGGTTTCCCCAATTTCCTGCTGGATTCCAAGTGGGGTGTACTCCATGGATTTTTTCTGCCCTGGAAACCACAGTGCAGAAGACAGAAACAAAACATAACCGATAAAGGCAATGCCGGTTGCTGCCAGATACCGATTTCGCTTTCCGGCATGTGCCAGTCGAACCACCTTATAACTCATATGCATTCTCCTTTGTCCGTTCCTTTTTTGGACGGATGGTTGGTACGCAGTCCTCCATCCGGCAGGTATACACCGGAATATGCAGATTTTTTCCGATCATTTGGTATGGATTTTTTTGCTTCATCAGCTTTTCGGATACCCAGATTTCTTCCGCCGCGGATAAAAACTTCGTAAAATATATCCCCTTCGGCGGTTGGATTCCATCAATTTCCTCCTGCGTAATCACCAGGAATACTCGTTTTTGCTCTCCCTCCATTGCCGCTCCTTTCTTCTTTGGCTTATTCGCCAAAGATCATATAAAAATTTTGCGGACGTTCAATTTCCGCCCATGTAAATTCCCGATTCACCGGATATTTCCCGGCCGGATCATTAACTAAAAACAGTCCATCATCCGTTACGCCGCGCAAAACAATAAAATGTCCCACTGGTGAAAAAAAGCTTCCCGGCTGTTCTCTGGCGATTATGGGATATCCATTTTCCAGTGCTTCTACGACACTGGCCTGATCGTGGACACTCCGGTATCCCACTCCATAATGCGCTGCCGCTGCTGGAAAAAATTCCCATGTGCTTCCGGTTGGTGCAAGGTATGTAGTTCCACACCATGCAATCATATCCGGCGGGGTTATCGTGTCACCCGTAAGATACGACATTACCATTGCCAGACAGGTAGGCCCACATCCTGACTTTGCCAAAGTCGTATCTCCCCATGCGACTGATGCATAATTTCCCTGCAAATATAACGGAATTTCCATTCCGCCAGATGGTTCCTCTGATATAATATCTTCCTCTGATTCACTTTCCTCTTCGTCACGACTGGAATTGCCTCCCATGTCACCGCCTTCCATGTTATCAAGATACATTTGCGCATACGGCAGGCGGCCGTGACCATTGCCACAATCAAACGACACCGATAAACAGCCGGATGCAGATGTATATCCATGATTATTACAGCCATCTGGGTATTCTTCCGGATCTTCAAAACAGCAGAAAAAAGCCATCGTTGCCTCATACAAATCGCCTTCCCAGAAATCCGCCTTTGTGACTCCGTAATACTTTCCCATCCCAGTATCATACCAGCCGGAATAAGGATTTTGGTTGTGCAGCGTGGCATCTATTGCCATGCATTGCAGTTCCAGATCATTCCATTCCATGCCCATCGAATCTGCATACCGAACCAAACTATTTGTCCCACTATAAGTAGTCCATTGCGCGATTCCCATTGCAGTTCCGCCTTTTTTTAACTGGGTAAAAGAGTTGTAATCCAATCGTGATTCCCATTCCAGATTTCCCAAAATTGCCGCAATTTGAATATCTGTATATCCGGCATTTGAAAAAAACTCGCAAACGGCAACTGCCGTTTCTGAAACAGAAACCGTTTCGGAAAAACTGACATCACCAGAAGAAGTGGATGATTTTCCAAACAGTGCGATTACAACGCCGCAAATAATTAAAATAAAAATAACAGGAGCCGTAAACAACGATGACAGCAAAAGCGAACCTGCCCATTTCAGGATTTTTTTTAGCGCTTTTTTATGATTCATTTACCGTCCTCCGGCGAACCTGTGGTCTTCGGTTTCTGTAATGAAAATGCGTACCTCTAAATTTTGGTCGCCTGCCGATACGATAAACGAACCCATATCCAGAGAAGGAATCCGATACAGTTCTGTTTCTGTGTACATGCCAGGAAACTTACCTTCCAAAACTGGAATACAAGTCGCAGTCTGTTTTCCAACAAACCGATATGTCGCCAAGTCAAAAAGATCTTGCACTGCCTTTTCTTCTGAAGATGCCTGATCCCCTTTCAAATTGTCCGTGATGAGTTGCGTTGCAAATACAACTCCTGAAAAATACTTTCTCATTTCGCGCGCCATAATGGTAAGCTGACGAACGCAATCCGCGTATTGTGCATTGAGAATATGATGCGACTCATCGACCACCACCATGCTGTGGATGATATCTCGTTCCGAAATCTGCTGTGCCTCATGCAGCGCCTTCATTCGGCTGCCAACGCGGACACAGTGATCCCAATACAGCATCAGGGCATTGTACAGGATACCGGAGCAGATCGCCGGTTCCAGCTTTAACACAGTCGCAATGTTAAAGCATAACAACTGCACCTGGCTGATATTTCGGATACTGGTATGCCCATCCAGCAGATTGCCATAATTTCGCACCAAATTTTCATATGTACTTCGGATTTCATCTGCCTGAAGCAAAAATTTTTTGCCAAGTTCTCCATGCTCGGCATCTTCAGACGGCTTGTACTCCTGAATCCGCTTGTCCAGATAGTTCAGAAAGTCCGACATGGTTGGATACTGTTCTGGCTGTAATCCGCAGACAGGTGTCTGACTGGTGATCTTCCCATCCGCTGGCACAATACCGAAATCTATATAAAAGTCCAGTAACAGCTTGCTGTATGTATTCAGTTCGTTTTGGTTGCATTGATTCTGCCTCCGAAGTCGATAGATCGCCGTTAATTTGGATACGTGCTGCACCCAGCAGACACCTTCATTTTCGTCTACACGCTGAATCTCAAATTCATTTAAAATTCCATCTGCACCATCCAGAGATAAATATTTGCCGCCTAACTCCTGCACCAGTCCCCGATATTCCCCGGACGGATCAAGGACTCGGACATAATCACCGAACAGGGTTTGTGTTTCTATCAGCTTCTTGAGCAACGTAGATTTTCCACTTCCCATCATGCCGTATACAAGTGCATTGTAGGAAAGACGTTTTTTTGTTTTCGTGAAAATGTTAAAATTAAAGCTGCCCATGGTTGGCGTAGACCCCATGTAGCAGCTATATGGATCGGACAAATAAGAGAAATTAAAGGGATTTCCATCACCCAGCACACTTCCTGGCAGAATTTGTCCATCCCGCGCATTATTTAGTTTTTGTTGTTTCCGGTATGGAAGCAATAATGACTGCCATTCCTGTTTCTGCTCATGGAGCATCACCGTACAATGGTATTCTGCGGTTTCCACCGCTCCCTGAATCCGAATGAGTCGTTCTTCCAGATCATCCAGACGTTTTGCAGAAACATACAGGCGAATGGTTACATAACGCAGCGTTTCTCCCTGATTTGCCACTGCATCACGCAGCTCCTTTAGCTCCTGATAACGTCTGGAAGCATCCATCTGCTCTCCATCTTTATGCTCCGTTTGAAAGCGAATTTTCTGTTCCGTGAATGAACGGTCAATCATTCGTTTCACTTCCCGTGCATTCGCTGCTCCCATGTCCACAGCTACAATTACATTGTCCTGATTGACGATTGGTGACAGCCAATGCATATCCAATTCACTTTTCCAATCATAGATTGTAAGTATCGCTCCAAAACTGCTTCCAGTCCGAACGTAAGCCGGATAAAAATGAATCCCACCTGCTGGCTGGATTGCAGAAATCAGAAACGGATCGTACCCATACTTTTCTATCGTTTTCCGGGAGCCAATCTGATTCCGGTTAAAAAAAGCCTGCTCTGGATTTAAAATCTTTGTCAGAACATCTATTTTTTCCTGACGTGAAATCGTCAGGATTAGTCGGGCATCTTCCAAACGTCCGACTGCCCCACCCCTGGCATCTGCCAGCTGCTCCGGTGATTCTGTATACAAGAAAAAATAATATTCCTTCCGCTGCCTGTTCTTCTCAAGCCATTGCAGTTCCTTTTTTCTGGCTACCAGCTCATTCCTACGAACGGTCTCCTGGCAGGACTCCAACTTGTGAGTGACATACTGAATCTGCTCCGTACACCGTTCCGGCATACTCACGCAAACCAGCTTAAGATCTGCCGGATAGCGGCTATAGAATTGCTGAAGCTTCAGGTTTTCATACTCCAGATCAATATCACGAATCGCTTGAAAATCACTGCAAATCACACGAACAATATCCAGACATCCCCAGCCTTCCAGCTGAAAACAGGTATCCCGTTCTGAATAGCTCAAAATTCCCAGTAACTCGGACATACTGGCGGATTCCTTTTTATTTGATTTTTTCATCTGCTGCCTCCTTCTCTCCTACGGGGCGAATCATATGATATGTCTGTAAATCCTCCGTCAGCAGGAACACACACACCTGCCAGACCTGTTTCCCCGGATTACTGGCGGGACGTTGAAGCAACACCAAAATCACCAACACATTATATATGATATATGGAATTTTCAACGTATCCGCAACGAGTCCTCCGGTAAAAAACCACATGATGGTCGGATATAAGACAAGAATTAAAAGATCTTTCAAAAACAGGCTTCCGCTAACCTTTACTTCTGCTTTTAAATCCTTCGTTACGTGGTATGCCATAATACTATCTTCCTCCTTTCATCACATCTTTCTGGCATTTCCCGGCGGCTCTGGTCGTACCGGACTAGTCGCTGACTTTGTATTGCTGTGTCCGTTTTGGACATGCTCGGACTTCTGCGTGGTTGTTCGCTGTGTAGTCGTTTGCTTTGTGCCTGCGGATGACTTTGATTGACTATCTTGTCCAGATACGTTTCTGACAGCTTGTGTTGATTTTGTTTTTTCTCCTATCGGTGTACCTGTGTGTCCGTTTCGGACACGCTCGGAAACAGAGTCCGGTTCTGACTGATCGGATGATGCCGGGAAATCCTGTGCTGTTGGTTCATTTCCTGACATTCCCCTTTCTGGCATTTCATTTTCTCCACTACTGAAAGGAACTGAATTGTTATCTATTTCTCCAGCACCTCCCCAATTCGTTGGTGGTTCTTGTGACTCCATAGCTTCCTGTCCTTCATCTGTATTAGAAGGGAGTGCATCCTGCGATGGCTGCGCTTGTGTCTGTTCCCCAGCAGTTCCTGCCGCTGATTTTTCTCCAGATTTTCCAGCAGCGGCGGCTTTTCCTGGCGGTTCCTGCTTTGTAGATTCCGCTGCTTTTGCCTGTCCGCTTTTCTCTGTTGTTTTCCTTGGTTCAGACGAGCTTCCATATCCTGATTTCTGCTGCTGTTTATTATTTGCCTGTCCAGTTGCCGTTTTTTCCGGTTGGCTTCCTGCCTTTCCTGGCGGTTCCTGTCCTGCTCCTGCTTGTTGCGGAGTCGCCTGCTTTTTGCTCTGATTATCCGACTTGCCCTCCTGCGCAGTACCATATGGCATTTCTCCACCAGCTACTTTCTCAGCCGTAGACGCACCACCCGGAATTTCCGTTGATGATACTCCATGTTCGGTTCCTTCGGATGCAGGATTTCCAGCTGATTGAGTATCACCTGCCGATGTTCCAGATGCGGCATTTGGTTCCTGCCCACTGGATGCAGTATGCTCCTGTGATGCAGCATTTCCTTGTGATGCAGCTTCTGCTGCTTTCGTTGATTCCGCAGATTCCTGACCAGCATGTTTGCTTCCGCTGCTCTGCCGTTCAGCGCTTCCCGGCGGTTCCTGCCTACGATTTTGCGTTGCTCCTGAACTAGAAGAATTGCCTGCATTTCCTGCACCACCCGGCGGTTCCTTTGCTCCCTTGCTTAACCTCTCCTGCTCTTCTTTTCCACCCGGATTTAGCGATTCTTCTTTCACCTTGCTTGCAGCCTTTGCCGCTGCCTTACCTACTCCCGTTGCCCCCAATCCAGCTTGCAGCAAGTGCATAGCTCCTATTGTCTTCATTAGACCATCTTTCATGCCAACGTCGATGCCTAACACTCTTTCAACAATGTCTGGGCCATCAATCATTGCGATTCCAGCAAATGCAATCAGCAAAATGCGGACAAAATTATTGCTGTATTCCTTCGCCACCCACAGCTCAAACTCGCGCCAGATAGCGAAACCCCAGATCATAATCGAAACGCTCCAGAATAAATTTAATAGATACTGCAACGTTTGTTTTGTTTTTTCTCCCGACATAACATCGCCGGAGAAAATATAAGCCAAAATTTCGCCATAGATCATATCCCAGATCAAACGAAAAAGTCGGTACGATGCAAAAATAAGAACCAATATATTTACGATCAGCTCGCCAATGATTGCCATAAAATTGATGGAATAGCGATAATACAGCGGTGTAAGAAATCCAAAGAATCCCTTTTTAATTTCTTTATATTTTACTTTTCCACTGCTTTCATCAACGATCATATAATATTTGAATACCTTATCCGTTTTTTTCTCTACCTGTTCATTCTGATCGATGTATTTAATGGTTTCTCCAGTAAAGCAATTGGGGGACTCAAAAGTCCACCCGTTTTGTTTCAGATACAGCAAGTCAGTCGTATTACTGATAACGGTTGTGTCTGCCACACTGGTGCCATTCGCCATGAAAACATTCTGCTCGATTCCCAATAATTGAACTCCAAGCTGAACACCACCCGGAAGCAGCATGACAACCGCCATTGTAATGATCAAATTTTTCAAAAACGGGGGTCTGCGCTCAGAGTATAAAAATACGGTTCCAACAGCCAGAATGGTAACCAGAAAAATTGCATTCCAAATGGGATAATAGGTTCCCAACTTCTCACTAATCACTTGTGTAAAACTAAGGACGCGAAATACCGCTTCCCAAACAGATTGACATGCATCACAAATCCCACGAAGCAACAGAATCAATTTCCATCCAACAGTCCGAATTGCCGATTCAACAACATCGCTTTGTTGAAAATATTTTGCATAATTAAGTAGGATTTCTTCATAATTCATTCCTATTTCCTTTCTCTCTTATTCCTCATACTAATCCGATTCTCGGCTTTAATTGGGATAATAACGCACCTTTTTTCTCTAACGGTATCTTTGGGTTTTGAACAACGCGAACAAATACTTCACCTGCTGCACATCCCTGTAACAACAATTCGAGCAGCTGCGAATCATATACCGCCAATTCCCTGCAAAGTGCCGCAAACTGTCTTTCATGGGTTGGTGTATGTTCATGTTCCTGCGGCCTTTTAATTCGGGTATCCCACTGGTAAATCTGTTTCTCCGCCAATTCCTGATAGCGCCATTCCATCTGCATTTTCATCTCTTCTAACGCTTGTGCTTGAGTTGCATCCTGCGCTCGCTTTAACTCTTCCTTTACTTCTTGCAGTTGCTTCGGAATCTGCTGGAAATCAGCGGCTTCAAAGCTGATATCATAATCATACATCAGCTCGTCTTCCTGAACCGCCTTCAATGTTGGCAAATGCAGCGATTCCTCCGATACGGTATCCGCATCAGGAAAATATTCTTGTAAATACTGATAACGATACAAAAATGCACGACCTTCCTTTCGAGAATTAAAGATTGGATGAGGTTTGACCGGATTTCCTTTTAAATCACGACGATACATTGTACGTAAAATCACATTTTCACCTTCCTCCAAATCCATCAGCTCACGCGGATTCAGTAAAGGACGTTCTTCTTGTGTCTCCGTATAACTTTTGTTAAGTGCAAATCTTGTTCCAACACGATTCACATTCGTGATCGTTTTGGAACCAAGAAGTGATGAATAAAGTTTTGCGGTTTCCTCTTCGCTGGTTTGCAAATACACCTGGTTTCCGCAGTTTCCTTTAATGACCTTTGCCGCATCACCGTATTTCAGTGTCAGTTGCGCATCTGTCTGAATAATAAGATTAAATATCATGTTCAATCCCAAACAAATGGCAAGCTTAGAATTCAGATCTTGAATTGGTGGGAACTGTGCAATTTCATCCAGATGAAAAATGATTCTTCGGTCACACTTACCAGAACGACTCTGTATACATGCACGCGCATTAGCTTGATAGAGCTGATCAATCATAGAAATTGCAATCGCATCTTTAGAACGATCATAAAACGGAACCTGGAGAAAAAGTGCAATAGGTTTCTTTCCAAAACCAAGTTCTTCTGGAGAAAATGTACTTTCCCGTGTTAATTGTTCCATACCGCCAAAAGTATATTGACTTAGCTTTGTAAGCATTTGGCTGAAAATACTGCCCTTTGTTCGATCCCCTGAAACTTTGATTCCGCTGTACACAACTTTCGCACGATCAAATCTGCCTCGTGCTTCAAAATAATCGTCCAGCTTAGTTGTGTTTTTTCCAGTTGCTTCTCCTGCCAGGTTCGTAAACAAATTGATTACTGACGCCATGCAGTTTTTCTTCAGATTATTTTCCTGTGGCTCAAACGGAACATCTGGAATTGTCTTTGCTGCCAGAACACAGGTTGAAAATGTTTTTTCCTGTCTTAACTGTTGATAGTCCTGATCTGCCTGTTTTTTTGCGTCTTCTGTAAGACGCTCATATGCCTGACGCTTTGCCACAAACAATGCCGCAAGTCTGGCATTTTCTCTCGTATCCTCCCGTATGCAGTCTACCGTATGCGCCATTATGGTTGCTGTAAGCGCACTGGTTGCATTTGACAGGAAGAAATCAGAATTATCATCGCTCTTTCCTCCAGCACTTGCAAAGTGTGGATACGCAAAAGCCTTGCACAGAAGTTCCGCATCTGAATCTCGCCCCTCCTGATAGTAACGTGTAATCAAATAAAGTGGATTATAGCCAACTCCACGCATTGGGTTTTCCAAATTGATGGACATTACTTCGTATCCACGATCCTGAAATGCTTTTGTACACATTTTTCTAAGATCGAATTTCATATCCAGAACGATAAGTGACGGTTGTTTTTCACTTCTGCTGTAGCTATCCAACATACGTAGCGAAAAAACCTCTCCTTTTCCGGCTCTGGTAATCGCCAAAATCAGTGCATTCGTTGCACTTTCGTCAAGGTACATATAGCCGTCCTTACTTGCTACAGGCAAACCACCGTTTCCCGGAATCCGTTTGATGCTTCCATCCGGGTTCTTTTCTGGGATTTCGGCTACAGCCGGATACTGCTCTTTGATTTCTTCCATTGTTGTGAAACGGCTGGTTCCTTTTTGCCCTGCCTCCAAACTACGAAAAGCATTGCGAAACCGATATACGTTCAATATTGCTACTGCAATCGCCACAATAACCAAAAAAATATACACTGGAGCTAAAGCCGGATAAAAAGTCGTTAGACAACTCCAAGAAAAACAGTCTGTTAAATGTCCTTTACAGAATCGAATAAACGTATTAACCAATACATGCAGTACAACAAGCAACAAAAACTCTGCTGCAAGTGTCAGCATAAGTACCCACTGTGGCTTTTCCAGAAGTACATTTCCTTTCAGCATACGATCTGATTCCTTCATCTGGTCTTTCCATTCCTGTCTCTTTCCCTGTTTTTGCTGCTTCTTCTGCTGCATGTTTTCTCCCTCCTTTGCCTGCTCATTTCCAAAACAGCTTTACTACAAACCACAGGCTGCATAAAGTACCGATTACCATACCTATTACACCAAATATGTATAGAACTTTCTGCTCTGTTTGTTTTGAAAATGTAATTCGTGTAATGACAGTTGCACCTGCTACTATTCCAAGAGCAAAGCCAATACTAACTGCCATTCCACTCACCATTATTGTAAATATAATCTTAATAAAATCCATTTTATTCTGAGAAGGTATGCAGGCACTGTCATACCTTCCCTTTCTCCCTTCGCAGTACTCAGAATGTTAACGATGCACCTGCACTTGCTGCAATGTTAAATGCCGACATGATGATTGCCGTTCCAATAATGATATACGGAACCTGTTTTCTTCCTCTCGCTTTGCTTTCATCATCACCGATCAGGAATTTACTGCCCAAAATCAACAATGCAATACAGATTAGTACCCCATTTCCTGCTGTCTGGTATTCATTTGCTAATATAGAAATTGCCGTAAAAAAGTCGGTTAACGATCCTGCTGCTGGTAACATTACATATGTTTCATTCATAGTCATTTTTCTCCTTTTTGTTTGTTTTCTTTTTTGGTGTTAATCCACGCCCTCGGCTTGGGACGGAATTTGGCTAACAGACCAATCATAATCAAGCCCAATGCCACGCTTCCTGTTTCCAAAAACAGCAATACCAGATCCTGCCACGGCATTCCTGCAATCGTTTTATTTGTGTCCGAATCGGACACGCTTTCCACTTGAGCCTGCTCTGATACCGTTTCCGCTTCCGTTTCTGGAGTCTGCGTCACAAGTTCCGCTTCTGTCTCTGCCACCGTACTTTCTGGTTCTGGAAAAATTTCTTCATAGGTTACATTTGCCGTGATTAGATAACCAGTAACATCTGATACATAATGACTGGTATAACGCACCATTGGAAGATCTGCCTCAGCTACTTCACCTGAAAACCATGCTCGTGATCGTTTTATCATTCGATTTCCGGTTGCTTTCACGGATTTCCACCAGCTGCCATCTGCTTCCTGCCAGCCCTCACTATCCCATGCAATTCCAGTAATTTGATTGAATGTTCCATCCAGATTGAGCGATTGCAGAATCTTATTTTCACAACCATCAAACCATGGACTGTCATCGGACGCTGCCGGAAAACTTTCATCACCGACTTCAAACACCCACTGACTTGTTTCCTCATTCCAGCGGTATTTGACCCATTGTTCCAATCCTCCTTCCCACCAATCTGCTCCATCATCCTGCCAATCTGTCCGTGGAATAGTACCGTAGATTGCTTCTCCAGTTACATCATCTGTCGATTCGATGTCAATGGACTCTGGGACTTCCTGCCCATCCAGATAGGTACGCTCAACCGATACAGTCTTGCTTCGTCCGTTTTTTGTCCACTCTTCTTTGGAAGTATCCACAAGTGTATAATGCAGTCCATCTACTTCAATTTCCTGTTCTGGTGTATATTCCGCATATGCCCATAGATCCACACTACTCTTGCTATATTCCTTCGTTAATTCTGTAATCTGATACTGCACATCCTTCAACTGATAGGATGTTCCAGATTTTTCGATCTGTTCAGGAAATGTGTGAGCATCCTGTGTGTCTGCAAGATATGTATAAGTTTCCTGCCAGATTGCTGGAAGTGCAACCTGATCCGTTTCCTGCGCAGATGTTTCTGTTGTGTCCGAATCGGACACACTCTGCATTTCTGTTTCCATATTTGCATCTGATGTCAGCTCTACAACAGAAGCCGTGTCCGAAATGGACACGGCCTCTGTTGCATTCTCTGCATATGTTGGTGATGATACTGCCAACATCAATCCACAAAGCATGATAAGTTTTTTTCTCTGTTTCAAGTGTTTTCTTCTCCCCTTTCTGTGTCCGAATCGGACACAAAATAATTTGCATTCAAGCGTCTGCTTTTTCTTACTGACAGCATACACATAATACTGACTCCCATAAATGCACCTGCTAAAAAAAACAAGCCACAGCCAATCACTAATGAGCTGATGCTAATTGTCATTAGATTCCTCCTTACTAGTTCTTGCCATCCCCCTAAGAAGATCCGCTTATTTATTCTTTCCACTTGGATCTGGAATTGAATCCCCGTCTATATAAGTTCCACACACGATTGTACGGTCAAAACTGTTCGGAACGCATGTAGAAAATACAACTACATGCCCATATTCCTTCAGCTTTACATCTCCCTGCATACTGTTTCGCAGCTTTAATTCACTTTGCCATTTGGAAAAATCTTCTCCCCAACAGTCAAAAGACCGCTGAAAAACATCTGCTGAGCGGTGACACTGAAAAATTGAGAAAATCTGATAGCGGTAGTTCCCTTTGGGTGTCAGAATCCAGAAATACGGTTCCTCATCATACAATTTCTGATCTTTTAGTAATGCAAGATCAGACAGCATTGACCCGTCCCGAACGTTATGTCCATAAATGATGGAATATGGCGATGAGAAATCAGATGCCATACGGTAATCCATGAAAATACTGCCTGCTTTGGAATCATCACTGGATAAATCATATGTCCGGTTTACATAGTATGCATTATCTTCTGCCTGCAAAATTGGGTAAGATATTTGCGGTAATCCGGTAAAGTATACCCAGCCAATAATATCTTCATTGATTTCCTTTAATGCTGCCCAGTCTACCTCAAACGGAGATTCCTCTTTTTTCTTTTTTGTTTGCTCTCTTTTTGTGTCCGATTCGGACACGGATTCTTCTGTTGATAATTCTGGCTGCTCTGACTCATCCGTTGCCTGCAAAACTGCCTCACGAAGATCTCCATACAATTTCTGATCATCCTGATATTCCTGATAATAGCACCATAAACAATATCCGAAATATCCTGCTGCTCCAAGTGCAAAAATCAAAACAACAATCAAACCGAGTGGGATATGACTCTTTTTCTTTTTTCCTTCCTCTTCACAGATTCTTATGATCTCTTCGTTTGTTGACACAACATTTGTTTTGTTATTTCTTTTCCATTTCACTACTCTGCTGTCTCCATTTCTATGCAAAGGATGCAATGATACATAAAATACCAATGATCAGGCTGATATTTCCAGCTAGTGCTGCCACCTTACGAACTATGGATGCTTTCATTGCCTTCCATGTACTGTCATGAATCTCAAAAATACCGGCATATGTTCTTGCCATAATGCCAATTAGTGTAAATACAATTCCGGTAAACAGCATATTTTTGTCCACCTCCATATTTTCTTACAGTCCCGACCTGAAAGCCGGGACTGTAAGTTATTTCCCCAGTAAAATATTTATCACTGGGAAAATGATAAATACGTTTTTTTCAAAACGTCACATCGGTTACTTCTGATTTTTTCTCTTTCTGAGCAGTATAACAACAGCTGCCATTGCTATAAGAACTGCTACTGCCAAGCCAAATACATACGGCATCGGGCTTGAATCATCTCCTGTTACTACTGGTGGAATCACCGGCTGTACCGGTACACTTACCGTCTGGTCCTCATCATTAAGGTCACTGTGAGCAACAATCGGATTACCCTGTGTGTCATACAGTGTCTCAAAGACTACCAGTGTCTTTCCCTGCAGCTGTGTGGTATCAAATGTGAAGGTTACTTCCACACTTCCGTCTGCTGCTTCTGCAGTAAAGGTGGTTTCTGCGGTTACGCCAATCGTCTCTCCGCTTGCCTTATCCATAATGGTTCCCTTTACCACATAGGTCTTTCCTGCGGTCAGACCCTTGTATGTTACGGTATCCACTAAGGTTACGCTGCTTCCCAGGGTCATGGTCTTGCTTCCAGATGCCTGGTCTGCTGCGGTAGTATGAATCTCCGGATAAGAGATCGTCTGGTCCTCATCTGTCAGATCTTCATGGGTTCCAATGGAGATTCCCTCATAGGTGACATCCTCGAAAGCAACAATCTTCTTTCCTGCCAGTGCAGAAGAATCAAAGGTAAACTCTAAGATAATGCTTCCATCTGCTTCTTCGGCAACGAAGGTCTTTTCTGCTGTTACTTCCTTTCCGTCAATCGTTAATGGCTCTCCGGTTTCCTTTACCATCAGCTTGCCGCTTACGGTATACTCCTTGCCCGGGATTAAGTTGGTATAGAATACTTCATCCAGAACGGTAGTTTCCTTTGCGACAACACCATCATGATCTCCTGTTACCTTATCGGTTGCGGTCGTATGAATCTCCGGGATGCGAACGGTCTGGCCCTCATCGGTGATATCGGCATGTACAGCTACTTCCTTTTCCTCTGTATACAGAGTCTCGAAAGCAACCAGGGACTTTCCTGCCAGTGCAGAAGAATCAAAGGTAAAGGTAATGTCGATGCCTCCCTCTTCGGTTTCTGCGGTAAAGGTTTCGCTTGCGGTTACTTCCTCTCCGTTTACAAGGATCGGTTCTCCGGTTTCCTTGTCCATCAGCTTACCAGCTACGGTGTACTCTCTTCCGATTTCCAGTCCCTCATAGGAAACGGTATCAACGATCACAGCCTCTTCCTTGGCCTTTTCGATATGATCCTGTGTATCCTCTCCTACTGCGGTGGTGTGAATCTTCGGGATGTATACAGTCTGATCCTCATCGTCGATGTCTGCGTGTACGGCAATCTCGATTCCCTCATACTCCATGTACTCAAAGGCAACAACGGTCTTTGGTGCAAGAATGGAAGCATCAAAGGTAAAGATGACATCGACACTTCCCTCAGACTTCTCAGCGGTGAAGGTAGTGCTTGCAGTGATTTCCTTATCATCAATTAAGATCGGCTCACCAGTCTTCTTATCCATCAGCTTTCCGTGTACGGTATATTCCTTTCCTGGAAGCAGGTGGGAATAATATACGGTATCAACGATTGTTGCCTTATCATTTGCCTCGGTATGGTTAATCTTTGTTGTCTGATCCTTTGCAGTTGTATGAATCTCTGGGATGTATACCGTCTGGCCTTCATCATCAATCTCATGATGTCTTCCGACTTCCTTACCCTCGGTGTAAAGAGTTTCGAATACAACTGTTGTGGTTCCTGCCAGAGTGATAGCATCCAGTGTATAGGTTAACGTGATGATCATGTCTGCTGCATCTGCGGTGAAGGTTTCCTCAGCGGTAATGCTTTCGTCATTTACCTTCAGCTCTTCTCCGGTAGACTTATCCATCAGAACACCCTTTACGGTGTACTCGTTTCCAATCTTCAGACCGGTCAGAACCACCTCATCGGTGATGATCAGATCCTCATTGGCTCCGGTTACATGATCATGTGTGGTGTTTGCTGCGGTTGCAGTGGTATGAACATCCGGGATGTATACGGTCTGGTCCTCATCCTCGATATCGGCATGAACCGCTACCTCTACGCCCTCATACTCCATAGACTCAAATGCCACTACGGTTGTTCCGGCGATTGCGGATGCGTCAAACTCGAATACGACTTCTACACTTCCCTCAGACTTCTCAGCGGTGAAGGTGGTGCTTGCAGTTACCTTCTCACCATCAATCAGGACTGGCTCTTTAGTCTCCTTATTCATCAGGGTTCCAGTAACCGTATACTCTTTTCCTGGCAACAATGAAGAATACGAAACAGTATCAATGATCTTTGCCTTTGGCAGTGCCTCGGTATGATCAATCTCTGTTACCGCATCTTTTGCCTCTGTCTGAATCTTTGGAAGGTATACGGTCTGGGCATCATCTTCGATTTCTGCATGAACGCCTACTTCCTTTTCCTCAGTATACAGAGTCTCAAACGCTACCAGTAAGGTATCTTCCAGTCCGGTTCCGTCGAAAGTAAAGGTTACATCAACGGTTCCGTCTGTCGTTTCCGGTACGAAGGTGGTTTCTGCAGTAACTTCCTCTCCGTTTACAAGCAGGGTCTTTTCAGCAGACTTATCCATCAGTACACCCTTTACGGTATACTCTCTTCCAACTTCAAGACTCTTGAAAGAAACGGTATCGACAATAGTTACATCCTTCTTTGCCTCGGTTACATGATCTTTTGTGTCCTCGCCGACTGCCGTGGTGTGAATCTCCGGGATGTAAACGGTCTGATCCTTGTCCTCAATGTCTGCATGAACGGCTACTTCTACGCCCTTATAGGTCAGGCTCTCAAAGGCAACAACGGTCGTTCCGGCAAGTACGGATGCATCAAAGAGAAAGACAATCTTAACGCTGCCTTCCGGTTTTTCTGCCATAAAGGCAACTTGGGAGGTAACAGGATTGCCATCAATCAGGATTGGCTCGCCGGTTTTCTTATTCATTAAGGTACCAGTCATGGTGTATTCCTTTCCTGGTAACAGAGATGAATAGGAAACGGTATCGACAATCTTTGCCTTCGGTAATGCCTCGGTATGATTGATTTCGGTAGTGGCATCTTCTGCCTTGGTATGGATTTCCGGTACGTAGACACTCTGCTCCTCATCGGTGATGTCGGCATGAACGGCTACTTCCTTCTTTTCCGTGTACAGGGTTTCAAATACAACGATTACGGTATCTTCCAGTCCGGTTCCATCAAATGTAAAGGTTACATCTACGGTTCCGTCTGTGGTCTCCGGTACGAAGGTAGTCTGGGCAGTTACTTCTTTTCCATCAACAAGGATTGGCTTGTTTGCTGCGCGATCCATCAGCTTACCGGTTACGGTATACTCTCTTCCAACCTCAAGGCTGGTAAAAGCTACGGTATCAATTAAGGTGATCTTCTCATCTGCCTTGGTTACATGATCGTTTGTATCATCGCTGATTGCGGTGGTACGAATCTTCGGAATGTAGATCGTCTGACCCTTATCATTGATATCGGTATGGGCTGCTACCTCTTTGTTTTCGGTATACAGAGTTTCAAATACAACAGTGGTTGTTCCTTCAAGAGCAGTTGCATCAAAAGTAAAGACAACTTCTACGCTTCCTTCCTTTTCTTCTGCTGTAAAGGTTGTTGACGCCGTTACTGGCTTTCCATTTACAAGAATCTTCGCTCCGGTTCTCTGATTCATCAGCGTTCCACTTACGGTATACTCTCTTCCGACTTCCAGTCCCTTATAGGTTACGGTATCGGTAATGGTCACTTCCTTGTCTGCTTCGGTATGATTGATTCCAGTTACATTATCCTTTGCGCTGGTACGGATGGTTGGGATGTAAACCGTCTGGTCTTTATCCTCAATATCAGCATGAACTGCGATCTGGATCTTCTTATATGTAAGGGTTTCAAATGCAACAACTGTCTTAGGTGCTACAATACTTGCATCGAAGGTAAAGATTACATCAACACTTCCCTCGGACTTTTCAGGAGTGAATGTGGTGCTTGCCGTAATCTCTTTGCCATCAGCCAGAACAGTCTTTCCTGTTTCCTTATCCATAAGTGTTCCGCTTACTGTATACTCTCTGCCAGGAAGCAGGTTTGTATAGGAAACTGTATCAACGATAGTGGCTGTCTTATTTGCTTCGGTGTGGTTGATCTTTGTTGTCTGATCCTTTGCAGTTGTATGAATCTCCGGGATATATACTGTCTGCTCTTCATCCTCAAGGTCAGCATGTGCTGCCAGAAGTGCGCCGTCAGAATACAGATTTTCAAATACAACTGTTGTGGTTCCTGCAAGCTCTGATGCGTTCAGAGTGTAGGTTAACGGTATGGTCATTTCATGTGCATCGGCTGTGAAAGTTCTTCTTGCGGTAATTGTATTTCCATTTACCATGATTGGCTTTCCTGTCTTTGCATTCATTAAAGTTCCGCTTAAAGTATACTCTGTGCCAAGCTTCAATGCCTTAAGTGCTACCTGATCGGTGATTGTAACCTTCTCGTTAGCACCGACAACATGATCCTCTGTATCGTTGCTTGTTGCTGTTGTATGTACTGACGGGAAGTACTCGGTCTGTCCTTCATCTCTGAGATCTGCATGGACTGCCACCTTCTTACCCTCGGAATACATATCCTCAAAAGCAACAGTTGTCTTTCCTGCAAGGCATACGCCTGAGAACTTAAAGGTAACGTCAATTGTTCCGTTTGTCTTTTCAGCGACAAACTCATTTGACGCAGTAATCTTATTTCCTGCATCATCAAGAAGTGCATTGCCGGTTTCCTTATCAACAAGGGTACCGACTACTGTGTATTTGCGTCCGATTTCAACACCATTGTAACGCACGGTATCGATCAGAATGATATCTTCGTCTGCCGCGCTGTTATGGCTTCCATTTTCAGAATCAAAGATGGTTGTTCTGAGTTTTGGAACATATACGGTCTGGTCAGTATCAGAAATATCTGTATGAGAAGCAACGGTATTGCCGTCTAACTCAAGGTATTCATAGAATACTAACTTTCGGCCGCCGATTTCGGAAGCATCAAAATTGAAAGTAACATCAACTGTTCCGTCAGGTGTTGTCGGAACAAACTCAGTACTTGCAGTAATGGTTTTTCCGTTAACCATCAGGGCATTTCCTGCGGATGTCATCAGAACACCCTTCATTACATATGTTTTTCCAGGAAGCAGATGTGTATAGGTTACGGTATCCACAACAGTTGCATTGCTATCTGCAAGTACCTGATTTAATCCGGTATTTGCATCCAGAGCCTTGGTGTGGATCTTTGGAATGTAAACAGTCTGATTCTTATCATTGATATCCGCATGAACGGCATATCTTCTTCCCTCATAGGAAATATCCTCAAATGCAACGAGTGTCTTTCCTGCTAAGGAAACGCCTGCAAATGTAAAGGTGATATCAATGTTTCCATCAGCAGTCGGTGCCGTAAACTCCTTAGATGCGGTAATTGCATTGCCGTCATCATCAAGAGCAGCCTCACCTGTCTCGGCATCCATCAGTGTTCCCGTGATTTCATAAGTCTCGCCTGCCTTTAATCCCGTATAAGTTACTGTATCAATGATAGTAACGGAATCAGCTGCATTTGATACATGATCTTCAGTAACATTATCACGCGCAGTTGTCTGAATATCCGGGAAGGTAACAGTCTGATTTTCATCATCCTTATCCTTATGCTCTGCACAGAACTCTCCGTTTACGGAAAGCTCCTCAAATGCGACAACAGACTTACCTTTCAATGCAGATGCATCAAATGTAAAGGTAACATCCTGAATGCCATTCTTTTCTGCCGGAGTAAAGTCAACAGTTTCCGTCATCAGCTCGGTGAGTGCATCGCCTTCCTTAACATAAAGGGTTCCGGTTAAGGTATATGTCTTATCTGTATCAAGGTTCTTATAGGCAACATGATCGGTTAAGGTAATGGAGGATACAGGTTCTGTGAAATGTTCTTCATTTACATCAACCAGTGTTGTTTTAATTCCCATCGGAACGTTATTGACTGTTCCAAGATCAAGAACCTTTCCGTCAGTGTCGATTGTGAATGTACTTGTGTACATCTTCATGTTTCTTGTTGCTTCGGTCTTTAACTCGGTAATGGTGTAGGTTCCATATACAAATGAACCGTAAGAATCATTTGCAGCTGTCATGGTTCCTTCACTTCCCATACCAAACCAAAGTCCGGCATCCTTTGCCAGTGAATCCACAACGCTCTGTGGAATGACATCCTTATCACCATACTGTGAAAGAACTGCATCATTGGCATTGGTATTTGTTGTCTTTCCAACTGCAGAAGTAAATGTACCGTCTGCACTGGTTAAAATGTAATGTGTTTCACCTGTTGTATTATTTGTAATCCTGAACGGAATATAAGCAAGTGTTTCTTCTGTATCTGCATTTTTCTTTACGAATGACAGATCTCCACGAACAACACGGTCTGTAAAGGTAACTGCATTCATGTTTGTTTCGTACTGAATGAAAGCGCCACCCTGATACTCAACAACATTGAAATAATGGATTTGACCATCATTCGTGTAATAATTGTTTGCTGATTTTTCTCTAACAGCATAATGACCAATCGGATACTGAGTAGTCATGGTCACATTTCCCTCAGCATCTGAGGTTACTGTCTCGATTGTCTCACCCTTTTTATAAGTTGTATTTCCAATGATAACAGAATCGTCTAAACAATAAACCTCAAAGGTGATTCCGGCAAAGTTCGTTCCACCCATAGCAGCTTTCTTATTAAGCTCAAGATCATGCTTTTCCATCTTCGGAGTGCCGTTGATCTGGCGCTCAGCATACTGGAGAGTGATTGCTGTTTCATCCGTTGCTGCAGTATCTAATGCATTGCCACTCTTTAAGTAAATAGCAGAATCTTTGTCAACTAAGTTGAAAAGATAAACATTATTAGTTCCAGTCAGTGTAGCACCTGTTGCAGCACTACTAACAACTGCGCCATCTTTGGTAAATCCAGTCGGAGCCTTTGTTTCCTCAACAGTAAGAGTTCCTAGTGGAATAATATAAGTTCCCATAGTATTTTTACCAAACTTCGCACCATCCGAAACACCAGAAACAATATGCGCATCATCTAAAAATGCTTGATAATTTCCACTTGCATCCTTAATAGTTTTAATAACCCAAGTAGTTGCCTTAGCTTCTGGATCTGCTTGAATTTCAGCTACAGTATTATACTGCTTTGGATAATACTTAATCGTATACTCTGCACCAGATAAGTCGGCTGTAGTAGTTCCATCTGCATTGATCTTATTGATTACAATACCAAACGGGTCATTCAACGGTACATCTGTTGTCTCACACATTACCGGAGCTGTTGCTGTCGTTCCTGCTGTTACCTCAATTGTATAAACGGTACTGTTTGTCTGATAGCCTGATCCTGGTTTTGCTTCTGCCTCTCTTACATAGTAAGTTCCTGCTGTCAGTTCATAAGGCTGGCTGTAGCCGTTTGCATCCAGTGTAACAACAGTTACCGGATTTCTGCACTCAGCATCAGTGAAGATACCATACGGAATGCCTTCAAAGTTATAGCAGCTGTTTCCATTGGTGATTGCCGGATCTGCTGAAGATTTATGAATCTGCAAGAATCCGGTCTTTGGAAGTTTTGGCGTGATGGAAAAGGAACCACCTGTCCACTGTCCTCTTGGAGAAGTGCAGTAGAAGAAGAAATACGCTGTACCATCTGGATCTTTGCTGGTGCAAATGATCTTTCCACCTGTAAATGATGGACACTGACCTCCAACCTCATCATTTGCACATGTACCAAATACCCAACCAAGACCGGCAGACAGTGGGGCATCATCCTTCGTGCTTCCAGAGTTGTTTACATCAACGTGAATGACTCCATTTCCCTTACCGCCAACGGTATTAAACCATCCAGATACATCCGAACCGTCTGAATCTCTTGTCACGGTATTAAAATGGCTTAAAAACGTCTGAGTAGTCGCTGATCCTGCCGGTGTAAGATTTGCCAAAGCATTCGGACCAAACATACTAGCAATTTCTCCTCTGGTAGTGTATGTTCCCGGATACTCCTCAACGCTGGCTATATAGCCACTCTGAATTGTAAACCAATCTCCGGCATTAATGCCATCAGTTGAATACTTGACATCGGAATGATTCATTGAATTTGCCGTATGAGTAAAGCTCTTTGCATATGTTCCTGCTACATACTGTTGTGCCATTTCTGTAGTCAAGCCATTCACTCCATTATAAGCCGCCTTAAATTTCTCAGGTGTATTGGAAATCATGTACTTTGCATCTACATCATAGCCGTATGAATAAGATGCATTCGGCATAAACCATCTTACAGTTAGATTTGCATTCTTGTACGATGCTGGAATTTTAACTGTCATTTTTTCAAGATCCACAATACATTCATCTGTAATCGCATGCTCACTGTCAATGCTCATAAAATCAACATATACGTTAAGCTTGCTGACTAAATCAGCATCTTCCGCAAAACCTATATAAGTAGTGATGTAGTCTTCATCCAAGACGGTCTTCATCGTTTTCTGACTTACCCATACCAGATCTTCAGAGCTTCCTTCATAGTTGTAATAAGAAATCTGATGATTGATAATCGGCCCGTTAAAGTCAATGTTAACTTCTGGCTTACTGTAATCAGTTGGAAATACAAGTTTCTCGTCTGCTACTGCTCCATTTACAGTATAGTAACCAGAAAATTTTGCAGCTGCTTCTGATGTGGAATCAGCATGCACATTGAAATCAACAGTTGAACCATAGTTAGAACTTGTGATTCTTGCACCATCTTCATCAGCTGCACCAATGATATAAGCACTTTCGATATTACCCGGCACGAAAAATCTTACATCCATGCCTTTGTTTCCGGCTGCACCAACCACTGCAATTCCTGCGGCTGTTGCCTCGTCAATGATCGAGGTTAATGCTGCATTCTCTGCTGTTGCGACTGCCGACATGGAAAGGTTAATGACAGATGCCTTTTTGTCAATCGCATAACGGATTGCCGCATAGACAGCGGAGATGTCTCCGGTACCGTCAGCACCTAATGCCTTGATGGAAAGAATGGATACATCTGGGTTCTGCTCTGCAACAAGCTGTGCCATCCTGGTTCCGTGTCCGTTCTCATCAGCTGTATTGTCACCGATCATGGATACGGACTCGGTTACATTTGCAACGTCGTTGACACCGGTATCAATGACTGCTACTGCTCCTGCTGCATTCACCGGATTCTCGGCTACAGCTGCCTGAAGTTCTGCAATCGGGTTTTCCTCTGCTGCCATCGGGACTGCTGCATTTGCACTGCCGTCTCCGTCTGCTACGGAAATGACGGTATCCACATCTACAAACTCAGACTTGTTGTAATAGTAAGCATAAGCGTACTTTGCCTGCGTCTCGGTGTCATACTGCATTAAGTACACACCTGCATAGTCGGAAAGTACATGCTCAGGATCAATGATCACTGATTCGTCGGCTGCAACTAAAAGTCGCTTGCTTGAAAAATCAATTGCACCCAGTTGTTCTTCGGTCAGTCCACTTGTCGGATCTAAGCTTGCAAACGGATCAGCCTGAGTACTTTCTTCTGTTGTTTCAGATTCTGATTCAGTCTCAACCTCTGCGCTTGTCTCCTCCTCTGCTGCCTGTGTGGTAGTTTCTATTGTTTCGTCCGGACCGCGAGTCTCATTAGCTTTTGACTCTTCGATATCTTCTCCGGACGGATCGACCTCAGAAGAAAAAGTGGTTTTCTCTTCCTCGTAGGTCACTTCTGCAGTTGTTTCAGCAACAGTTGCCTGCACTTCGTCTGATACCTGTGTTGCATCGTTAGTTGCCTCAGTAGTGCCAGAAGTTTCTTCAATCACTGAATTGGTCTGTTCTGCACTGGTCTGTGCTGTTGTTTCTGATTGAACAGAAACAGACTCTTCGCTTGTTCCTTCCTCGATCTGACTCTCAATTGCTACAGACGATTCCATTTCAGAAGCCATCGAAATAGTTGGCATCTGGAAAGTCGTCGTTACCGTCATGGCAAGCGCCATGATTGTTGATGTCAGCTTCTTTCCTTTTTTATTTTTTGGACTCATCGTCATATCCTTTCTTTGGACACCAGACTCCCTTTTTTGTCTGGCTTTGGGTTGCATTCTTTCTTCCTTCTTTTCGGTGGTGATCTCAGACGATCCATCTTTTCCTCCTGTCATTTTACTTATTATTTTCTCTTAGCACTTCAAGCTTAAAAATGGGTACAAAAAAAGCACCTACAAAAACGTATACACGTCTTTCGCAAAGTGCTTTTTCTTCTGTATCTTACTATCTTTTTTCTTGATTTTACTTATTTGGTTGCTCCGCAACCTGAGCACGTATATCCTGTAACTACTGTCTCATCCCATGCAGCCTGCGTTACCACTGTCTCATAATGCCCTGTTGCATCATGGTGTACAACTGTTGTCTCTGCATCATGATGAACCGTCTGATAAACGGCATCGTGATGAACCGTCTGGTAAACTGCATCATGATGAATAACTTCACCTGTTGGTCGCCATTCATCATGCCAGCTTGACCAACAACCAGCAGCCATATGAACTCCAACATCATCTCCCGGTTGAAATACATAACCACATGCATTGCATATTCCAACCCAACCATAAACCGGTTCATCATACGCATCTGAAATCATCACATTTTCGTCATATGCGTCCTGCACTAATCGCTGCTCATCCCACGCTGCTTTCGTCACAACTGTTTCATCCCACGCTGCTGAGTCCTCTTTCCATACTTGACTTGTGACAGCATCATGATGAACTGTTGTTGTCACAGCTACCCAGTTATGCGTATGTGCCGTTGTCGTTGGTGCTGCTGTTTCCGGTGCCTTTGTTTCTGAAGCTTTTGTACTCGGAGCAGCCGTCGATGGTGTTGTAGTCGGTGCAGTCGTTGAAGGAGTAGGCTTGCTCTTATTTGGTTTTGTCTCCGGGGCTTTGGTAGATGTTGGCTTTGTCTCTGGCGCTTTAGCGGAAGGTTCTTTGCTTTCTGGTACCTTTGCAATTTCCTGTGATGATTCTGTTGGGTCAGTTTCCTTTTCGTCCTCTACCTTTCCCTCAAGTGATTCTGCGGCACTTTCTATTTCTCTTGCTGCATCTTCCGTGTCCAAATCGGACACACCCGTGCTTGCTCCTAAATACAGCACCAGCCAGTGATTTGTTTCGGACTGGTAGCTGACTAACGGCAGACGATTATACTCGTCCTCTGTATACATTGCATCCAGCGTACTTTTTTGAAGCTGTCCGTCTACGCCCTGATACAATGTGATATCTGCATTCTCTGGAATTTGTAAGCTAAAGTCATACGGCTCATCAGCTGTCTGCTGATGAGAAACAAGATCATACAAGGCAATGGTGTCATAGTCCTGATAGTCTGCTGTCTGTGCTAGCAGCTGTGCAATGATTGGCTCATTCGCACTGATTCCAGTTATACTATATTCTTCTTTATCCAAACCCTCCTGAAGAGAAAACAACACAACATCAGGATCAGATTCTACTTCAACCGTTTCTTCTGTTGACAGCTCCGTTTCTGACACACTCTCTGCTGTGTCCGATTCGGACACAGAAACAGGCTCCAGCTCAACAATGATATATTGATCTACTATTTTGCTATTTTCTTCCGCCGTAATTGTACAAGTTGGTATAACTGCAAGTGATACAGTCAATAATCCAGATAGCCAATTTTTTCTATTTGTAAATCCGCTCATAATATCAATGTTCCTCCTCTCAATTTACCTCTGTCTCCGATTCGGACATTACTTCTGTTCCCTGCTCTAATAACGTATCCAGAATCAGCCAGCGCCCACAACCTGTTGACTGATAGGACACAGTTCCATCCGTTACTTCCAATGTTTCGGATACCAGTTCACCATCCTCATTTAACCTATACAGCGTAACATTCGTTTCCGGCTCAACCGTCATTGTAAAAGTAATTTCTCCTGCTGGTACAATTTCCTCTCCATTCTGATATGCCTGGGCATTTGTAATGTCAAAGTCCTGTACCTTCACATCTGGAAGCACATTGGCAAGCAATAAACTAATAATCGGGTCACTTGAGCTGATCTGTGTATAGCTCAATTCTACACCATCCGAAAATCCGATGATTTCCGGCACAGCAACTGTCAACATTTCTTGTGCATCAGTCATTGTTTCTGCGTCCGCTTCCGACGCACTTTCTTCTGCTTCTATTTCCCCTTCTACAGCTGTATTATTTTCCTGCATATCTGTTGGGTCTGCAAGTTCTATGATGATTGTCTGTGCGCCCTCTGGCTTTTCCTGGCATCCTGCCAGCCATGTGCAGCCAACCAATCCGATTAAACTATAGATCAGTTTTCTTCTCATTCTGCATTTCCTCCATCTCTTCATATTCGCTATCACAAATCGGTACAATATCTAATCGGTACCCCATGGTAACAAGCAACTGATTCACAGCCTGAACTGACGGCATAATCTTACCATTTTCATATCGGTTGATCGAAATCCGCGATACTCCAGTTATCCGTTCCAGTTCCGACTGGCTTAACTTATGCTGCTTTCTTAATTTTATATAATATTCCAATAAGCGCTTTGTCTGTTCTTCGGCAAGCTCTTTCAACCAAACATCATTCATAGAATCCCTCCTAACAATATTGTATCTTATAATATACAGTTTGTCAAGGGGATCTACTGGTTTATAAAGAAAAAGCACTGCCGACTGTGACCAGTTTCCGGCAATGCTCTCTCTTTATCCACTTGGTTCGATTATAGAATATCACACATTGCAAATGTCTGCAACTGTCACGAACTGTCATGAACTGTCACCGACTGTCACCAACTGTCACCAACTGTCACCAACTGTCACCCAACTGTCACCCAACTTGACAAACCGGAATCTTAGAAATTTCATTTGCCAACTGAATTTTTAAATTTCGTATATCAATATCATTTTGGAGATCCAAAAAGTAGCGATCAGATACTCCAAAAAATTTTGCCAGTCGAAGCGAAGTATCTGCCGTAATTTTCCTTCGATCATGCAGGATATCCTGCACCCGAGACAGCGGAACATTGATTGCCTGTGCCAAACGGTATGCTGAAATACCCAGCGGCTCCATGAACTCTTCTCTTAATATTTCACTTACTGTAGGAGTTGTAATATATTCCATAGATAAACCTTCCTTTCTGATTTAATTTCAGTATACACACTTTTACGAATGATAGTCCACAATCTCAACGTTAAAGAAATCATTTCCATCAACGTTGAAGCAAATGCGGTATTGAATATTGATACGAATGCTATATTGTCCCTCACGATCACCATGCAGCAATTCCAAGTGATTCGCTGGCGGAACTCTCAGATCCTCCAAACATCTTGCATTGTCGATCATCATCAATTTCCGCAATGCAATACGCTGTATTGTCTGCGGTAACTTCTTCGAAAAAATTTGGTTATATACTTTTTCTGTTTCTTTGTCTACAAAACTCTTTATCATACATCTATATTATACCTGTTTTACGTGCGCATGTCAAGCAGGTGTATGATTTATTTTTCTTGATGTTGTTTTTTGTCCGCTTGCGGACACCTTCTTATAAATAAGCGCTTCTCTTATGGTTTTCCAATTTCTTTCCGAAGCCACAGGAAGCTAAAACGGAAGAAGATATGCTGTTATGCAGCTTTTATTCTGCAATAGATTATCATTCATAAGTCAGGAAGGGTATAAAAGAAAGAAGGAGATATTCACCAGAAACTAAAGTACCTAAAAGCCTTGTTTTTACTCAATTTTTCTTCTCGCCTGCTGGAACAAAATTGGAATAAAGTTATCCACAATTATCCCACTTTTTAGAATGACCTCCCATTTTCGAGCCTCAAAATTAGAATGACTTCTGGAAACAGACCTCAAAATTGGAATGACTTTGATGTAAAAAAGCAGCTGACATGCCTGGTAATCTCCATGTCAGCTAGCTTCCCTATTTTATTGAGCGCGACCTTTCATTAATCTCTTCTCTCAAACAGTTATCTTTTGTTTTACTGTACGCAAAAAAGACTGCCTTCGTTCAGCCAGCCATTTTTACCGATTATCCATTATTTTGGGATTTTACATCATGCTCCATTGTGCTAATACTTTTTCCATGTAGTTGTTGTTTGTACGCCCTGTGAAATTCTGGAATGCCTGCGTGCCACTGGCAACTGCCATTTTCTTCGCACGTTGGAAGTTTGCAATTTCATTTCTCAGTACCTTATGTATGTACTTAGGATTCAGTTTTCCGGCTAATCCATCTCTTGCCTTTCCAATCAGGTACCCGAAAATATCTTCCGGCAGCACACCTGCTTTCTGCATTTCTGCAATGTCCTGACGGTACTGTTTCGCCAGTTCAGCAGTATCCCTTTTGGCAGCATCGGATTCATTGATCTTATTTCGGTTGCAAGCTGCATGTACTTTATGCCCAAGCTCTAATTCTGTATCTGTAGGCGCTCTCCACACTCGATCTGCTACGCCACGACGAATTGTGATCAAATACATTTTATCTTTAATTCCAATGTAAAACAGTTCTTTTAGCGCTGTCAAATATTTTTTTACTGCGCGAAGTCCGCATCCAAGCATCTTTTTCATTTTGTCTAAGAAACTTGCTTTTGCTTCCTTATATGTGCGTTGTCCAGAGCGACAGTATACCAATAATCGCATTGCCATAACTTTTTCATTTGCCTTCAACTTTCTAAATTTCTCCGAGGCAAACAGGCCATCTGCAACGGACAGATAGCCTTCCTTCTTTACTGACTCAATATCAGTACAGTCATTTCCTATAATCTGGATATCCCAGTCAATTTTGTCTGCCTTCCACAGATTTATTAATCCACAGTCACGCAACCGATACAAACTGGAATAGAAGCTTTGATTCGATATTTTCAATGCATTGCAGATATCCTTATAATAGATACCGGATACTGTTCCCGCATCTGTCTGGTACTGACAGATATGCAGAAAAACTGTAAGCTCTTTATTTGTCAGTCTGGACTCCTCCACTTTTCTCAGTACGCTTGCACGGATTTTTCTCATCTTCTGTCACTCCCTTCTTTCCAGTTTGTATCCTTACCAATCTTCTGAACTGATCATTTTTGTTCTTCAAACCGCCCCGCATTATACCAGTCCTGTATGTTTTTTAATGCTTGTCTCCGCAGGCGATGAATGGTTGTTTCCGAAAGTCCTGGGCCTTCCAATTCCTTATACATCTTCTTTTTGATGTACAGCCCCTCTAAGACAGCTTTCTGTTTTTGTGGCAGATGCAAATAGCACAAATGCACCTTCTGTACCCGATTATACGCTGCTAGTACACGCTGCATTTCTTCATACACGGCTTCACGGTATGCTTTCCTTTGTTGTTCAACTGCCTGACAAATCTGATCTAATCCCTTCTGGTTACTTCCTCCTCCGGTAACACCCAACCGAGGACTGCGCAGCTGGGTCAACTCAATTAGCTCATCATCTGCATCGTATTCTTTCGTCAGTTCTTTTAGTTGGCTGCGATATAGTTCCAGTAACTCTTCTTGCCGCAACAGAATCTCTACAATCTCTTCATATGTCAGTCCTGATTCCATAGATTCCCCTTTCCCCAACTCTATTACCTAATTTGCTGAAAATAATCAGCCAATCTTCGATGCATTTTTTCCCATTCTTCCAGCGCTGCATCTGTCTTTTGATACAATGCCAGGTATTCGTTTGCAAGATTCGTGGGAGACTCTTCTTTCTTTTCTTCCTTTTTTACTTCTTGCTCGGCATTTTGTTCTTCGTCCTCAATCAGCTCAAACGCATTTGCTGGTTCTGGCATTGGAATATATTCTTCCATATTCATTTGCCCTGGCAACTGCTCTTCCGTGTCCAAAACGGACACTACCTTTGGCTCCTGATTGGGACTCTTTGTCGTCTCTGTAATTTTCTTTTTAGGCAGCTGAACTTTCTCGCCTTTTTTAATCTGTTTCGCTGCCTCCTGTTGTTCTTCTGGCGCCATCCTTGCCAGCTCATCGGCTGCTGAAATTCCGATTTTACCTTCCTCCAGCACTTCCTTTAACTCCGGCTGCAAACTCGAATTGATATGCTTTAGTCGCGCGACATTTGTCTCTGACAGACCAGCTGTCTTTGCCACCAACTTACGCAATACGCGAGCTGTTATATTTTCGCTTTCAAGTTTGATTCCAGTAATCCGCGAAAACTTTGCACGTTCATCTGCTGATCCAGCAGCCAGCTCCTGAAGCAGCTGCTCCAACTCAACCACTTCCTGCATCTTTACATATGCAGATTTTTCTCTTTGTGAGTTTGTTATGATCAGGTTGATTCTCGCAATCAAATCATTGCCATCCTGCACATGACAAGGGAGCATTGCAAACTTTTCTTTTCCCTGATCAACCAGATATTTTGCCGCTGTCCAGCGGCGATGACCAGCGATGATTTCGTAGCGTTGTCCTGGTGCCTTCCGGCGCACAAGGAGCGGTTGCAGGATGCCTCCTGCAAGCTCGATTGCATCTGCCAACTCCTCAATTTCGGACATCGGATAAAAATTATAAGCAGATTCTTCTAAGTAACTATAGTTGATATACTGCACCTGATATCGCTGGTTTACAACTGGGGTTGTTTGTGTATTTTTATTCTTCATGCTTGCGAGTGCATCAGTTAACGAAGCCATATCCACATACCTCCTCTGTCAGATCTGCCATATCCGCAGTTACCCAATGGAACTTAGCTTTTTTCGCCATCGGTTTCTTGCGAAAGTTAGCGGCATCTACCATTGTGGAATATCTTACTAATGTCTCACACAATGGATAATTGTATGTCTGTACCAGTTTTGCCAAAAAATCTCTGGAAGCTCTGGACGTTGAAAACTCATTAATTACAACGTGTGCTGTTGATGGATCTGCCAGCTTTGACAATACGGTATCGATTCCTTCAATCGAGAAATTATCAAGCTTGATCGGAATCATAACCTGATCAGACGTCTGCAAAGCTGCTTTGGTCAGCTTTGAGAAAGCCGGTGCGCAATCCACTATACACCAATCATATTTCTCTTTGTACTGCTGGAGTACGCTTTCCATATTTTCTGGTTGCGGTGTCAATGACTCGCTATAAATGTTTCCTGGCAAAATATCTAATCTCTTATATGCGGTACGATACACGCAACGCTCCTGTCCATCTAATGCCTGTGCCAAACTTTTTTTCGTCAAATCGTAACGATCAAAGAATGATGACAAATTTCCCTGCGGATCACAGTCCATCATCAGCACACGATAGTTCATTGCTGATAAGTTATATCCTACATTTGCTGCCAGCGTCGTTTTTCCCACGCCACCTTTATTGTTGTAAAATGCGATTGTTTTCATTTTCGTCTGCTCCTTTTATTTTTCAATTCATTTTACAGTTACTTGTTGATATCTTTCTTTTTTATTTCTATATAAGACCTATAATTGTCGCTTGCTTCTTTGCTTATATATAGCTTTGACATATCTAAGACCTCAATCTGAAGGTGATTCCTCACAAGATTCTGGAACCATGCAATTTCGTTCTTCGTTCCGATTACCCTTATTTTCAGCACTCAATCTGCTCCTCCTAACAAATCGTACAACTCGTGATCATAGGAAACATACTCTGGGTAACGAATTTTGACCGCTTCCCAGAAGAATGGTGCATACATACAGCAAAATAATTCTTCTACTACATATTGCTTACATTCATACAGCTGCTTTTCTACGGACTCATTTTCATCTACGCTAGGTGTCCCGCCGCAAAAAAGATTGAATGCCATTCTGACTACTTTTTTGCTTCCACTTGTCTGCCAGCCTTCTTTCAGACATTCCGGCTTAATACAGTCTGTTTGCCAATCATAGATATTTTCAAAATTTCGTCTCGTATCACAGTTAATACCCAGGCAGTAAAAAAGTGCTTTATGATATTCATCTGGAGATTTATGGTATCTCTCTTTAAATTCCACTACCTTCCCACAAAAGAAACTATCGTGGGGGCTGCTAATAAAACAAATTTGGCTCTCATTATTCATCCGATTACTCTCCTGTTAATCTACGCTGTGCCTCATCAGCACTATAAGGTGTTCCGCCTCTTATGATTTCACGGTAAATTGTGGAAAAATGTACACCAATTTTTTCTGCAATTTCTGTTTTGGTACACCCTTCTTCAATCAGTCGCTGAATCTCTATTCTATCGACATACTTTAGTCTTGTGTGCTTTGTCTTTTTCTCTTTATTTTCCATTCAGTCTCCATTCTTTCAGCAGTTGCAACTCACCCAAAAGTGGCAGCGCTGCCTGATTTTCTTTCGCATAAGAAGCGTATATTTCCTGTATCAATGACCAGCTTGTTTCCAACTGCTCCACAGTTTTAGCTGCTTCTTTTTCTTTCCTTTTTGCATATGCAGCTGAAATGTTTGCCTGATAAACAATTACTTTCTGGAACAAAGATGCTACAAAATCGAGCTTTTCTTTTTGCGCCAAATAGGAAAGAAAATTTTTCCTTTGATGTTGTTTTAACCAGCCATCCAATGCACTATTTCCTGGTAACTCTTCTGCAAATGCCTGTATTACATCTGCTACTGGCATTCCTGCATTTGCTGTCATTCGGCACAATGTTTCATATTGCTTTTCTGTTAATTCTACCGTCACATGTCTAAGTACCATCTTTACGCACCTACATTCTTCTGTGCCTCATCGGCACTATAAGGCGTTCCACCTCGTTTTAACTCAACATAGATCGCTGCTCGTGTGACGCCAATCTCTTCTGCTATCTGCGATATTGGTAAATCAATTTTTACCAACTGTTCGATTTTCTGTCTTTCCTTCCAAGTGATTGTCTTCCCTTTTTTTCTCATTAGAATCAATCCTCCTTCCTTTTGGGGTAAAAGAAAAAGCGCTAAGGCTTTTTATCCTTAACGCTTTATATTTCTATAATTTCTATGAGAATGCGTCAGGATTTTTTCCTTTCGCATTCATTTTACAACTTACCGCTTTTTTATTTTTTTTAATTAGCTGTTCCCGAAGCCAATTCTTCTCTTTTTGTGTAAGCTCAGCATTCTTAAGAAGATCTGGGCGTTTTTTTGCTGTCCGAAGAATTGACTGCTCACGTCTCCACTTATCAATATTGCCATGATGACCTGATAGAAGTACAGGCGGAACTGACTCGCCCATGAAAACTTCTGGTCTTGTATATTGTGGATACTCCAGCAAATTTCCTTCAAATGACTCATCCTGCGCAGATGCTTCATTATTCAGTACACCTGGCACAAGACGCGAAATACAGTCAATCATCATCATCGCTGGAAGTTCACCGCCTGTAAGCACAAAATCGCCTGCTGAAACTTCATCCGTTACAATGAGATCAAGCACACGCTGGTCAATTCCCTCGTAATGACCGCAAAGGAATATCAAATCTTCTTCCTTTGCATATTCTTCTGCCAGCTTTTGAGAAAATGGTTTTCCCTGAGGTGTCATAAACAGCACACGCGGCTTTTTTCCAATGCGCTCTGTCAGATCCTTCCAGGCATCGTACACTGGCATAGGCTGCATTACCATTCCAGCGCCGCCGCCATATGGATAATCATCGACACGGTTATGTTTATTTGTGGAATAGTCACGTATATTGATGGCCTCCACTGAAATCAATCCTTTTTGGGATGCGCGTCCAAGAATACTCTCGCCGCAGGCGTTTGTAATCATCTCTGTAAACAACGTCAGCACATAATAATGCATGGAATTACCTCTTTCTTTTCATATTCACAGCTTAGTCAATTAGTCCAGCCATAACATGAACTGTCATTATGCCTTTTTCCAAGTCAACATCTAAGATACAGGAAGGAATAGCCGGGAAAAGCACCTTTCTTCCATCTAAAAGCTCTATCTCATAGACATCATTTGCGCCCGTCTGAAACACATCAGTACATTTACCAAGCTCTTCTTTATTTTCATCAACTACACGAAGTCCAATTAAATCAGTAATAAAATTCTCATTTTCACCACATGGAGTTGCCTGATCTCTTGTTATATAAAGCTCTGCCTGACGCAAAAGCTCCGCCTGATTTCGGTCTGCAATCTCCTCAAGAGAAAGAATGACCATGTTTTTAAAATACTTTGCACCGCGCACATGAATCAGACGGCTTTGTTTCTTTTCAACCAGACGCAATGTCTTCCAATGTGCAAACATTTCCGGCTCATCAGTTGTCGGGAATACATTAACTTCTCCCTTAATTCCATGAGCAGAGGAAATCACACCTACACGCAATAAATCTTCCATATTTTCTCCTATGATAGCATTACAGCTCATATAACTCATACATTTTAAAAATAAAACGTGCACCCCATCTCTGAAGTACACGTTTTTGATTACTCAATCTCTACACTAACCTGCTTGTTTTCTCTTGATGCCGCAGCTTTTACCACAGAACGGATTGCTTTTGCGATCCTGCCCTGCTTACCGATAACTTTGCCCATATCACTAGGCGCTACCTTCAGCTCAAGCACAAGTCCCTTCTCGGTTTCCTTCTCAGTAACCACAACTTCATCTGGGTTGTCAACAAGCGACTTAGCGATAACTTCTAATAGTCCCTTCATACATCTCTCTCATTCTGCTGCGCCCGCAACATTTGATAAAAGGATTCGGCACTCTTAATTATTTCTCAATACCAGCAACCTTTAATAACTTTGCAACTGTATCTGTCGGCTGAGCACCGTTTGCAAGCCACTGCTTAGCAGCCTCTTCGTCAAACTTGATTACGCTTGGTTCCTTAGTTGGATCATAGTAACCGATCTCTGCGATGAATCTTCCATCTCTTGGAGATCTCTGATCTGCAACTACTACTCTGTAGAAAGGAGCCTTCTTCTGTCCCATTCTCTTTAATCTAATCTTTACCATTGTAAAATTCCTCCAATTATTTAAAATTAATTATTTATTAAAAAGGCAGTTTAAATCTTCCTTTTTTTGCCTGCTTGCCCATCATGCCGGGCATCTGCTTCATGAGCTTGCGGCTCTGGTCAAACTGCTTTAACAGTCTATTGACCTCTACAACATCGACTCCTGCACCTTTTGCAATGCGGTTTTTTCTGGATGCGTTGATGATATCTGGATTGGTTCGCTCCTTCATAGTCATGGAACGAATGATTGCCTGGATTTTTTCCATCTGCTTCTCACTCTCATCCATGTCCGGCATATTTTTTGCATTTAAATTCATGCCCATGCCAGGAAGCATCTCCATGATCTTGCTAAGACCACCCATACTTTTCATCTGTTCCATCTGATCCAGATAGTCGTTTAAATCAAAGGATGCTTTGCGAAGCTTCTGCTCCATCTCCTTTGCTTTCTCAGCATCGACCTGTGCCTCAACCTTTTCAATAAGGCTCATGACATCTCCCATGCCAAGGATACGTGATGCCATGCGATCTGGATAAAACTGTTCCAAATCGGAGAGCTTTTCGCCCATACCAATATAAAGAATCGGCTTTCCCGTCACCTGACGAATAGAAAGCGCTGCACCACCTCTGGTGTCGCCATCAAGCTTTGTCAGGATTACTCCGTCTACGCCGATACGGTCATTGAAGGTAGTTGCCACGTTAACTGCTTCCTGTCCAGTCATCGCATCTACGACGAGCAACGTCTGCGTAACGCCAGCTGCCTCTTTCACATCTACAAGCTCCTGCATCATGGATTCATCAATCTGCAGACGACCTGCGGTATCAAGGATGACCACGTTTTGTCCGTTATTCTTTGCATGCTCGATTGCTGCCTTTGCAATGTCAACCGGACTGTGATTTGTTCCCATCGAGAACACCTCAACACCCTGTTTTTCACCGTTAACTTCCAACTGCTTGATTGCCGCCGGACGATAAATATCACAAGCAACCAAAAGTGGCTGTCTGCCTTTCATCTTCAGCTTTCCTGCAATCTTTGCTGCGGTAGTTGTCTTACCAGCACCCTGAAGACCAATCATCATAATGACTGTCACCTGATTTCCAGGCATCAGTGCAATCTCTGTTGTCTCAGATCCCATCAGGGAAACAAGCTCTTCGTTTACAATCTTTATTACCATCTGTCCAGGATTTAAACCATTCATTACATCCTGTCCGATTGCGCGTTCTTGGACTGACTTTACGAAGTTTTTTACTACCTTGAAGTTAACGTCCGCCTCGAGGAGCGCGATCTTTACTTCCTTCAAAGCAGCCTTTACATCCGCTTCTGTCAGACGACCCTTGCCGCGCAGATTTTTAAATACGTTCTGAAGCTTTTCAGATAAGCTCTCAAATGCCACTTTTGCAGCTCCTTTCTGCCTTTAACTTTACAGTTACAGCTCTTCGAGTATTGTCTGGCAAAGCCTGTCAATCTGTCCAAACAGCTTATCGTCTCTGCTCTTCTCATATGCTTTTGTAAGTTCTCTTAATTCGCTTACAGAAGATTTGAGTGTCACAAAGCGCTCTACCAGATGCAGTTTGTTTTCATAACCTTCCAGCAGCTTGTCACAGCGCCTTACCAGATCATGAACTCCCTGCCTGCTGATGCCGTGGATCTCTGCCACTTCACTCAGCGACAGATCCTGAAAAATAATGCTTTCGTAGATTTCCTGCTGATGCGGCGTAAGCAGCTCACCATAGAAATCATACAGCATATTGCGTTCTACAATCTTTTCCATCAAACATCACCTTCGCTACTATACACGAAAAAAGGAGAGCTGTCAAGTGTTTTTTCTTGACAGCCCGAAAGTTTTTCTATATTTGTTTCTGTTCACGGGACTATATTTCTAAAGCCCTTCGGTGTAATGGTTTCGTCGACGGACCAAATTCCGCAGGTTCCTGTTATATTCTTTCTCATTATACATTATTTTGAAAGACCTGCTTCAAGTGTCCGTCTCGTGAAATCCATTCACCTTCGGGCTTGGCCGTGAACTATATTATTTTACTTTCTGTATACAAGATTTCCCAGCATCAGATCCTTCTTCAGATTGCGAATGGTTGTCTCGTTGTCGATGTAGACAGGCTCGATTCCCATTGCTTCTGCCCAGTCGCCCATCTGCTCTGCTGTGAGGTCGTAGGTGAATGCTGTATGATGAGCACCGCCTGCTAAGATCCATGCCTCTGCTCCTGTAATAAGGTCTGGCTGTGGTGTCCAGAAGTTTGTTGCTACTGGAAGCTTTGGCATCGGCTTTTCTACCTTCTTGCAGTCAACTGTGTTGATTAACAAGCGGAAGCGATCTCCTAAGTCTACTAAGGAAGTTGCAATACCTGTTCCTTCCTTAGAAGTAAATACAAGACGCGCCGGATCTTCTCTGTCGCCCATGGACAGTGGCTGGCACTTGATGCTGATCGGACCGTCTGCGATAGATGGGCAGATCTCAAGCATATGAGCCTCTAAGATGCCTTCCTTGCCTGGAACAAGGTTGTAGGTGTAATCCTCAAGCATGGAGGTTCCCTTTGCATCCTTCATTCCAGAAGTCATGATCTTCATCAGGCGTACCATTGCGGCAACCTTCCAGTCACCCTCTGCACCAAAGCCATATCCTTTTTCCATAAGTCTTTGAATTGCAAGACCTGGCAGCTGCTTTAAAGCACCCAGATCACCAAAGTGAGTTACAATTGCCTGATAATTTTTTTCCTCAAGGAATCGCTCAAAACCAAGCTCAATCTGTGCCTGAACTGCTACATGCTTTCTAAATTCTGCCGGATCTCTTCCCTCCAGAAGAATATTGTACTTGCTATAATATTCATCCACCAGTGCATTTGTGTCTGATTCGGATACAGCAGCTACAGATTCTGCAATCTCGTTTACTGGATAAGCATCAATCTCCCAGCCAAACTTTAACTGAGCCTCTACCTTATCACCCTCTGTTACTGCAACATTTCTCATGTTATCAGCAACACGCATAACGCGGATATGACTGCTCTCTACAACACCAATTGCTGTGCGCATCCAGCTGCCGATCTTCTTTTGAAGCTTCTCGTCAGACCAGTGACCAACTACAACCTTACGCTCAATGCCCATACGTGTTACCATATGACCAAACTCTCTGTCACCATGTGCGGACTGGTTTTCATTCATGAAATCCATATCGATTGTGTCATATGGAATTTCCATGTTAAACTGAGTATGAAGATGAAGCAATGGCTTTCTGTACTCCTGAAGACCAAGAATCCAAGACTTTGCCGGAGAGAATGTGTGCATCCAAACGATCACACCTGCGCACTCATCATCGATATTTGCCTCGTTAAAGGTACGACGAATCAGCTCGTTTGTAATCAGTGTTGGCTTCCAAACAACCTCAAATGGAAGATTTCCAGACTCATTTAACTTCTCTACAATAATCTTGGAATGCTCTGCTACCTTCTGTAAGCACTCGTCACCATACAGATCCTGAGATCCGGTGCAAAACCAAAACTTATAATTTTTTCCTGTTTTCATAAAAAAACCAGTCCTTTCTAGTAACGTATTCTGTCTTTTTACTAATTTTTAATTAATGCTTCTGATAATCAAAGATTGGACGTCCATTTTCGTCGTACTGCACCTTTAACAGATGAGCATGACGATTTGGATCATACAGCGGATCCTTTGTCTTGATGCCATCATATGTTCTTGCATGGTAGACCATGATATCATTGCCATCTTCATCAGTTGTAAAGCTGTTATGTCCTGGTCCATACAGACCCTTCTTTTGATCTGTTTTAAGTACTGGCATACGCTCCTTTGTCCAGGAAGCCGGATCCAAAAGATCTGCATTTTCATCAGCGCTTAAAAGGCCAACACAATAGCAGGAGCCTGTTCCGCTGGCAGAAAATGTAAGCCAGATCTTTCCACCATGCTTTAACACTGCCGGTCCCTCATTTACCCAAAACAAAATACGCTCCCAATCATAATCTGGCGTTGTAATCATCTCCATTACAGTTGCTAACTTATTTGGTGCTGCCATTTTTGCAATATAAAGATTGGAAATGTTAGATGCCTTCTGTGCCCAAACATAATAATAATCACCCTTGTGTTCAAAGATTGTTGCATCCAGTGAAAAATCTGTAAAGGAAAATGGATCATCATCACAGCCCTTCATAGGACCAAGCTCGCTCCACTCGCCTGTCATCGGATCACCATCGCACTCAAGTACATATGGGCGAATCTTCCACACATCCTCTGCCTCACCTGCTGCAAAATAGATATACCATTTTCCATAGACAAAATGAAGCTCTGGCGCCCAGATATGGCAGCTCATAAGACCATGCTCATGCTTTACCCAAATCTGACGCTCCTTTGCATCCTTTAAACCATTTAAAGTCTTGCTGCTTCGAAGTAGAATACGGTCATAAGCCGGGTAGGATGCAGTAAAATAATAGGTGCCATCGGCAGCCTTGCACACAAATGGATCAGCACGCTGCTCAATGAAAGGTTCATTATACTCGGTGATAGGTCCATTTTTTTCAAGTGACTGCCAGTTTGTTTTCTCATCCATTACTGATACCCCGCTTTGACTTATTTTACAGTTACAGTAAGATGAAGAACACTGCACTTTGGAAGTGTAAGCTTAAGTCCATCATCTGTCAGCTTAACATCATCGAATGATGTGCACTTTACCTGCTCTGGATTATCAAAGGTGTTATGTTCATGCATCTCACCAGTTAAGATCATACCCTCAACTGCTGCTGCCTTGCCACTGTCTAAGATTACATCAATTGGGTAATCCTCGCTTACAGACTCGTTTGTCAGTGTGATGTGCATCTTTCCATCCTTGCCCATTGATACAGACTCTGTCATGTTAGGTGCCTGATGACCCTCTGGTCCAACCATTGCTGTCTCAAGTGTACTGTCAAGAAGCTCAGCATCCTGATGAGCCTGATACAGATAAAATACAAACCAGGTTGGTGTCTTAATCATACGCTCACCATCTGTGAGAATTACAGACTGAAGTACATTAACCATCTGTGCGATATTTGCCATCTTAACGCGGTCACAATGTTTATTGAAGATATTTAAGTTAATTCCTGCAACAAGTGCATCACGCATTGTATTCTGCTGATATAAGAAGCCTGGGTTTGTGCCTGGCTCTACATCAAACCAGCAGCCCCACTCATCAACGATCATGCCGACTTTCTTTTCTGGGTCGTACTTATCCATGATTGCACCGTGACGTGTCACAAGCTCCTCCATGTAATATGTACGCTTCATTGTTTCATACCACTCGGTCTCAGTGAAGTCTGTTGCACTTCCCTTATTCTCCCATCCGCCTGGATGTGTATAATAATGAAGAGACAGACCATCCATTGCACCGTGAGCTTCTTTTGGCATGCGGCGATTTGTTGTCTCTAATACCTTCTCTGTCCACTCATAATCATCAACATTGGAACCGCAGGCAATCTTTGCAACTGGTGCTGCATTATTATAATTTCTCACATATGTCTGGTAACGGCGATACATCATACCATACTGCTCTGGCAGCATATTTCCGCCGCAGCCCCAGTTCTCGTTGCCGACACCAAAATAGTCAACCTTCCATGGCTTTTCATGACCGTTCTTTGCACGAAGGTCTGCCATTGGTGATACACCATCAAATGTCATATATTCAACCCATTCAGACATTTCCTGAACAGTACCGCTTCCTACATTTCCGTTGATGTAAGTCTTGCATCCAAGCTGGCGGCACAGTTCCATAAACTCGTGTGTACCAAAGCTGTTGTCCTCAACAACACCACCCCAGTGGGTATTAATCATTTTCTTTCTATTTTCCTTTGGTCCAATACCATCCTTCCAATGATATTCGTCTGCAAAGCAGCCGCCCGGCCAGCGAAGCACAGGAATATGAATCTCCTTAAGCGCTTCAACTACGTCATTTCTCATTCCGTTTGTGTTTGGAATCGGAGAATTTTCTCCTACGTAAAGACCCTCATAAATGCAGCGTCCAAGATGCTCAGAAAAATGTCCCTGAATTTCAGGATTGATATGTCCCTTAACAACGTCTGGACGAATATGTAATTTTGCCATAACAAGCCTCCCTTGTATTTATATTTGTTATCTTAATTTTACAACTTGTACCCTCGTATTGACAAGTTGTTTCTTAAAGAAATACAAGTTTTTCACCGTAACCTATATTAGTGTCAACACTTCCTGATATCCTGCCATCTTTTCAATGCGCATACGCGCCACTGTACCAAGCAAACGGCTGTCTGTTATCCGATCTAGCTGTTTTAGTCGTGTGTCGGAAATAGGTTCTTTTGACAGACATTTTAGGAATCTGGCGGTTCCATGAGTCCGGTAATTGACTTTTATCATGAAGGAGCTATGCACCGCATGGGCGTGGAGATTTCATTTACTATTATACTTCATTTTTTCAAATCTATGAAGACTGCTCTTTACTTGGAATGCAAATTATTCCTGTGCATACAGTCCTGCCTGCAGATGATACATTGCCGCATACTTTCCGTTTGCTTTCATAAGTTCTTCGTGCGTGCCTTCTTCTGCAATTTTTCCATTTTCAATATAACAGATGTAATCTGCCTTTCTCGTGGAATAAAGGCGGTGCGAAATTAAAATCAAAGTACGGTCTTTTCCTGCTGCAAACATGCGCTCATACATCTCGGCTTCTGCTATCGGATCTAAACTGTTTGCAGGTTCATCAAGAATTAGTACACCCGCATCCTCGTATAAGGCACGCGCAATCGCAAGCTTCTGGCTCTCGCCGCCGGAAAGCTCGATTCCTTCCTCATCAAACTCTTTTCCGAGTACACTATCCATTCCCTTTGGAAGATGACTCACTCGCTCCCAAAGACCGCTCTCCTCAAGCACCTTTTGAACACGTCTGCGGTCGGTATCATTTTGTACTTCTCTTAACAGGATATTTTCTGCGATTGTGAAGGAATAATGTACTGGCTTTTGCATGACGGTGGCGATGCTGCCCCGAAGTGATTTTCCGTCAAATGTTTCAATTGGCGTTTTGTCAATTAAAATGCTTCCGGCTGTCTGGCGATATAAGCCCTCGATCAGCTTGATTAATGTCGTCTTTCCAGCTCCGTTTTCACCCACTAATGCAATCTTCTCGCCACTTTTAATATGCAGGCTGATTCCATCGGTTACCTCGCGTGCAACGTTTGCACTGTAATGGAAATGGACATCCTGCAATGTGATTTCATGCATACCTGGTGCAACAGACACAGTTCCTTTTGCTTCTTGTGTCTTGTTTAAAAAATCCTGTAATTTTTCGATGTAAAGTGCATGTTTTTTCATCTCACTCAACTCATTGCTGACCCAGCCCACAGAACCGCTCATCGTCGAGCATGCAAACATAACACTTGTAAAAGCCGATGCACCAACGGTACCTGCTGCAATATCTCGTGCCATAAGAAGTGCGCTGAGTCCAAAATTCAGCGTAAAAATTTGCAGAATATTCAGATCGTTCCAGTGCGCGATGGTAGGCTGGTGACTGCGAAGCACCTGCTTAATATCACTGACACTCTCGTCATATTTCTGGAGCAAAAATGGATTGGCATTGGTCAGACGAGTCATCTCATTATATTCCGGAACATAGAAGATGCGCTTAATATAATCACGCTTTCGCTCATGACGAATCAGTTCTTCACGCTTTTGTACTTCCTTCTGTGCGATTTTATTTCCTGCAACTGCGCCAATGACTGCTGACAGTGCTGCAATCAGGATAAAGCGAATATCAAGTGTGAGAACAAAGATCATTGTGACTGCGATATTGCAGATTCCAGTTAATAAATTTTCGGTGCTCTGAAGAAAACTTCCGCTTCTGCTTCCGATTTCCTCCAACACAATCTTGTACTGGTCATACATCTCTGCATGGTCAAGCTGTTCAAGCGATAGTACTTCTGCCTGACGAAACAGTTCTGCACCAAGCTGCTTTTTGATGGTATTATTCTGAATTTCTTTGTCAAGCCAATCAATTTTACATTCAATTAACACAAGTAAACTGGACACCATACGCTCCGCTGCGACAAAACCCGCCAGATACCAGAAGGAATGATACGTCACGATGCAGTCTAACGCCACCTTGATTGTGATGACACTAAGCAGTGTTTTGATTGCACGAATAAAAATCAGCGCCGCCATACTGCCAAAGCGTTTTTTGTCATACTGATAGAGCTTCTTTAAAAACCACCAATTCATCTTCATTGTCTTTTTCATTGTGTCGCCCCCTTTGCATATAAGCTGGCCTGCAATTCATACATTGCCGCATACTTTCCGTTTGCTTTCATAAGTTCTTCGTGCGTGCCTTCTTCTGCAATTTTTCCATTTTCAATATAACAGATGTAATCTGCCTTTCTCGTGGAATAAAGGCGGTGCGAAATTAAAATCAAAGTACGGTCTTTTCCTGCTGCAAACATGCGCTCATACATCTCGGCTTCTGCTATCGGATCTAAGCTATTTGCGGGTTCATCAAGAATTAACACACCTGCATTTTCATACAATGCTCGTGCAATGGCTAGCTTTTGGCTTTCTCCTCCCGAAAGCTCAATTCCATCCTCGTCAAATTCTTTTCCAAGTACGCTGTCCATTCCTTTCGGAAGATGACTCACACGCTCCCACAGTCCGCTCTCCTCAAGTACCTTTTGAACACGTCTGCGGTCAGTATCGTTTTGTACTTCTCTTAACAGGATATTTTCGGCAATCGTGAAGGAATAATGCACCGGTTTTTGCATGACGGTGGCGATGCTGCCCCGAAGTGATTTTCCGTCAAATGTTTCAATTGGCGTTTTGTCAATTAAAATGCTTCCGGCTGTCTGGCGATATAAGCCCTCGATCAGCTTGATTAATGTCGTCTTTCCAGCTCCGTTTTCACCCACGAATGCAATCTTCTCGCCTTTTTTGATATGCAGGCTGATTCCATCTGTTACCTCGCGTGCAACGTTTGCACTGTAATGGAAATGGACGTCCTGCAACGTGATTTCATGCATGCCAAATGCAAGTGTATGCTCGCCTGTAGTTTCTTTTTGTACGGATAAAAATGTTCGAAGATTTTCGATATAAAGAGACTGTTCCCGAATTCCTGGAATGATACACCAGATGCCAAATAAACTACTGCTCAAGTTTGACACACCGATCACGCCCGTTGAAAACTCACCTATTGTTGTAATTCCCTGAAAAACCTGCCAACCTAACACAAGCATCGGAATTCCATAATTAATTAAAGAAAACAAATTTGCACCCGATGCCGATATCAAAACAATTTTTGGCATCTGCGCTTTTGTTTGGCTACTCACCTCGTCCACGGCATCATGGTAACGCTTCTGCAAAAGTGCATTATCATGAAGGCGAATCTCCTCACGATATTCTGGTTGATAAAATAATCTTGTGATGTACTCTGCCATACGGTTTGGCTTCACACAGGACATGTTGTACTGATATCTCATTTTCACGATCTTCAAATTTACCAGTGCAGATGTGCAGACTGGAATGATTGCAAGCAGCACTAAAATCCAGTTCATTGATGCGATAACCGCAATGATTCCAAATATGGAAAATAAATTTCCAAACACTGCCTGAATGGTGTTTAACACAGCTTCCGTTCTCATATCTGATTCATCGAGTGCCTTTTTATATGCATCGTAGAACTTCGGATCTTGCACCGTATCCGCCGACAATGACTGATACTGCTCATAAATTTCCTTTGATAGTGATTGCTTAATCGTCTCATTCCAAACTGGGTATTTTACCTGCGTCAGATAGTTGTTTACTACGCTATGAATGACATGTACTGCCAGATAGATGCCTACCACAATCGCCATTTGCCTTAACACGTCCTTCTGATACAGCGCCTGCACCGCATATTTATAAAACAAAATGATGTTCACAGCATTCACGGCATCTAACAGCGTCACTAGCAGCATGGCCGGCAATCGCTGCGGACACGCCTTTGCGCTCTTTTGTAAAAGCCAAATACAATTTTTCATTCGCTCACGCCCTTTCATATGACTACTTTTTTTTAATTTGTAGTTGTTTTTCTTTATAAAAAAATATGGTATTTGATTTCATTTTCTCTTGTTTTCAAATACCATATTTTCATGTTCATCTATTCTATTTTCTTCTCTCCTTTTTTGCCTTTTTGGCCCATTAACCCTTAACGGCTCCGATCATGACACCCTTTTCAAAATACTTCTGTACGAACGGATATACACATAAGATCGGGACTGTGGATACTATGATAACCGCGTATTTAACCTGATCAGCTGAAGACTGACCATAACCACCCTGTACACCACCGTTTCCATTTGCATATGACTCATTCAGAAGAAGAATCTGACGCAGAACTGTCTGTAATGGCTGAATCTTTGCATCATTATTGGTATACATCAATGCAGTAAAATAATCATTCCAATGATAAACTGCATAGTAAAGAACTTCTACAGAAATAATTGCCTTAGAAAGTGGAAGGACAACCTTTCCTAAGAATGTAAAGTGACTGCAGCCATCTAGCTGTGCTGCCTCATACAAATCGTTTGGTATTGTATTCTGAATAAAGGTTCTTGCAATAATCAAGTTATAGGTATTGACAAGTACCATCAGAATCATAATCCATCTGTTTCCAATAAAACCAATGCTCTTGATCGTCATGTACAACGGAACAAGACCACCAGAGAAATACATCGTAAAAACGAAATACATCATGACCGCATTACGAGCCTTAAAGTCCGGTCTGGACAGCGCATACGCTGCTGGAAGTGTTACCACCAGATTCAGAACGGTTCCGACTACTACATAAATCAATGTATTCAGATAGCCAGTCCAGATACGGGAATCTTCCCAAATCTGCTGATAACCGTAAAAACGAATATCTACTGGCCACAAAATAACCTTTCCCTGATTAACCATGTTTGAATTACTGATTGACGCAATCACGATAAACCAAAGTGGATAGGCAATTACAATAAATGTCGTAATACTTAAAATAATTACTGCTGCATTGAAAATTCGGTCCGAAGCATGACGCTCACGAATCTCTTTTCCTTTTTTTGCTGCCATACTCACACCTCCTTACATCAGACCTGTACCGGTCAGTTTCTTACCCAGCCAGTTTGTCAACATTAAGAATGCAAAGTTGATTACATTTGTAAACAATCCTACTGCTGAACCAAACGAGAACTGAGATGATTTAATACCAACCGTATATACATATGTTGAAATAACCTCTGAGGTCTTTTTATTTAGTGTGTTCTGCATCAGATAAATCTTATCAAAGCCGACATTTAAAATACCACCCATGTTCATGATAAGCAAAATAACAATTGTTGGAATAAGTGCCGGGAAGTCGATGTGTACGATGGTTTGCCAACGGTTTGCTCCATCTATCTTACATGCATCATACAGCTGTGTATCAACAGAAGAAAGAGCTGCTATGTAAATGATACTGTTCCATCCCATGCTCTGCCAGACACCGGAGAATACATATACCCATACAAAGTAATCATTACTGAACAAATTAGCTTTTGGGGGAATCAGGTGAATTGCCTTCATTGCTTCACTGATTACGCCACCCTTGCTTGCTAACATAATATTTAAGATAGAAACCATAACAACCGTTGAAATAAAGTATGGAATATAAACCGTTGTCTGAACAATTCTCTTCCATTTCTGCTGACGAATTTGGTTTATAATCATTGCAAGCACAATCGGAGCTGGAAATCCTAAAACAATACTGAGTGCTGCCGTTACAAATGTGTTGCGCAGTGTTGTTCCGAACATTGCACTATCAAAATACTGTTTAAAATATTTAAAGCCAACCCACTTTCCACCGTAAATACCAGACTTGAAATCGTACTCACGAAATGCCAGCTGTACACCGTACATAGGAACATAGCAGAAAATAAATATATAAATAATTGCCGGAAGCAGCATGACCCACAGCTGCCAATCATGGGCTAAATACCAGCCAATACTTTTTTTCTTTCCGGTTGCCACTTTTTTCCTTGCCATGATGTTCCTCCCTTCCATTGTTCTGAATCAATTTGTTTTTTTAAAAGAGGCGGTGCTGATTGCTCCGCCCCCGCCCTTTTTACCATCTGATTTTATTGCTTATTTTTTCAATCAAGCCTTCAATTATTGAGCCTTCCAAGAATCATAAGATGCCTGACGAATAGCAAGGATATCCTGCAGACCTGCTGCATTTACTTCCTCTACATAAGAATCCCAATCATCTTCAATATTAGACTCACCAGTCAGCCACAGACCCCAGTAAGCGTCAGTAACGTTGGTAACATTTGCCTGTGTAACTGCCATGTTGTTCTGATCTTCAGATGTGTACTTCATCAGCATCTGCGGATAGTATTCCTTATCCATGTCGATTCTTGCAATAGCTTCCTTATACTGCTCTCTTTCTTCCAGTGCATAAGTCATATCCTGTGCCATATCGATGGTAGTTGATCTTCTGATGTACATCGGGCCATTATCAGCCATGGTGCTGGTCCACTTCCATGTACCTGGGTCGGTATCTGGATCAAGCGGATCAAGAACCTTATAGGAATCGTCGCCAGTCTTCTCAAGACAACCATCACTGATACCACCAAACAGAACCTCTACAGAAACTTCTGAATCATAAAACTCGTTCATGAACTTCATTGCTGCTTCTGGATTTGCGCAGCTTGCACTCATACAGATACGATTAGAGCTCATATTCAAACCAGAGTAATCATAAGTCCAACGTGGTTCGTCTGTTCCAAGATCATCCACATCGTCTGCGAACGGTCCGCATGGAACATACTGATCATGTAAGGTCGGTCCAAACTTATCAGTTTCTTCCCATCCTAATACAACACCAACAAGTGCATCACCATTCTCATCACCTCTTGACAGAGACTGGAACATGGAGTAGTCGTTTGTGATTGCATTCTCATTGATCAGACCTTCGGAATACAGATCAGCCAGATAAGAAATTAATGCCTTATATCTCTCATCTACTGCGTAGTTCTTAACCTGTCCATCTTCTACAAAGTAACCATCAGTACCCCAGTTAGTTAACTGAATGCCATATGAACCAATCAGATTTGTCAAGGAATAAGCGCCTCCGAACCAGCCGTTGAAGTCCATCGGAATCTCATCAGAAGCATCGCCGTTGCCGTTTGCATCGTTGTCACGGAATGCAACTAAAACGTCCTTTAACTCGCCGAGAGTAGTCGGAACCTCAAGTCCTAAGTTGTCCAGCCAAGTCTTGTTAATGAACATAACACCATTACAATCCGGCCACTTGCCCTGGAACTTAGGCAGTGCATAAATCTCACCCTCATAGGTCTTTGCAAGTGCAAGTGTATCAGGCTCTTCCTCGAACATTGCCTGTACGTTTGGTGCATACTGATCAATCAAATCAGTCAGTTCCATGAACAGACCCTTATAAGTTGCATAATCTGAATCAGCTGTTGCATTGATCAGAATATCCGGAATATCTCCAGATGCAAATCTGGTAGACTTTGTCTGATCCCAATCGGTGTAGATCTGCTCCCACTCGACCTCAACACCTGCCTTCTCCTCAATCTCCTGCAGCCACTGCATATCATTTACACTCTTGGTAAGCGAATGTGAGATAAACAGACCAGTCAGCTTAACTGGCTCCTCTGCGGAATCTGCAAATGCAGTACATGTCGGCAGTGCCATTGCTCCTGCCATTGCCATTGCCATCAGTTTTCTTGTTTTCATAAACAATTCCCACCTTTCTTTTTGATCACTTTCTTGGTAAAAGTATCTTTTTACAAGTTTTTTTTGCCAAACATCATATGTATATAATATACATATTTTCGAGTTGCTCAGCTCTTTGTGTTGGCTATATTGTAAACGATTTGCCACCCAAAAGTAAATATCACTTTCCTAGATTCGGTGTCATTTTCACACTTTTTTTATTTGTTAATCATGATTTTTTTATAGTTTTCGGTGTTACTTTTCTCTTTTTGCTGATTGAACTGTGCATAAATTTTCTTTTTGCAGAAAAAAATATCGGACTAGCTATGCTTTTTGCACAACCAGCCCGATATGAAATCACCTTCAATCGTTACTATTATTTTGTAAATCGACTGTACATGTAATACCACTGCATCTGTGGAATCTCGTAATATGGATAAAATTCTCTTGTCAAATGCTCATACGGCTTTACATGACCTGGCTTTGTTCGAAATGCAAACGAATAACCATCCTTTTGAATTGGCTCGATCCACTCCTCTGGGTTCTCACGATCCCCGTCAAAAAGAGTCATCTTGTTGCAGGCAAGAACAATCGGTCCATACACAAGTGCTGCTACCTCTGGCGCATATGAGTCCACAGATTCAAAGCGAAGCACAAACTCAAAGGAAATTGTAATCTCGTCGCCCTCTTTCCACTCGCGCTCTAATGTCAGCCAAGTGTCAGGAATGATACTGGTATTCACTTTTTCTTTGTTTATGCAGACAGTATTGCTTCCGGTTGCCCATGACGGCACACGAAAATGAAGTGCTGTTGTAACCGGTATCTCTGCGTGAACAACAAATCGAAGCTCTTTTTCCTTTGGATAAAAACTTGTATTTTCTAGGCGTACCTGCTTATCTCCAATAGAGAAAGTTACATCTGACGGCAGATACTGGCTGACAAACAGTCCCTCTTCTGAATGATAATATAAAAGATTTGCATACTCAGCCACATCCTGAGGAAATGTTCCAGTACAGCACTGCCACTCAAAAGAAGCGCCATTATCCTGAAGCCGTCCATCTTCTGTTGACTTCAAACCACCGTTGATGAAATAGTCAGCATAATACATGACCTTTCCATCCTGTGTGATCGGAGGCTGACCACCGCATCCATTATATAGAAGCTTCTCTGCCCAGCCGCCATAGCCTGCCTCTCCGGTCAGCTCCATCAGATAGCGAGTTAACTTGAAAACCGCCCAACTGCAGCAGGACACCTCACAGCTGCCCCAGCGATCATCTCTCTGGCGAATTGAATTGCCAAAGTCACGATAGTGAATATGACGCTTATCTGCATCCCAGCTAGCCTTGATGGAATCACCCAGATACCCTTCCTCATCAGCAAACAGACACTCTGCCGGACCATAACCGCCAGTTGCGAAGGTGTGGTGATCCAAAATCTCTTTGTAGGCAATTTCTATTGCACGCAAATACTCCTCATTCTTTGTCGTCTCGTAAGCCATCGCTGCACTTGAAAGACTGTTGACATGACTGTAGGCGTGTCTTGGACCTATCTTAAAATCTCCAGCAAGAAGCTTATCCCAAAAATAGTCGTAATCCCACACCTTTGCAAAATCAAGATAGAGCTGTTCGCCTGTAAGTTGATATGCGCGGTAAATCTGTTCTGGAAGCGTATACCACTCAATCATATCGCCGCTCATGATCTGCAAACCATCACGGCAAACTTCCTTGTCAAGTCTTGCATCTGCGCTCTTCGTCAGCGCACGCACATATTCTTTCGCCGGTTCATAGCCAAGATACTCATACAGATCAAGAAAGCCGCCCATCAATTTATCGTAATTATATGTACCATTGCAATCAGCAACACTGTCAGATGCTGCCAGACATTCACCCCAGCCGTCTGCCAGTCGAATCGCCTTTTCCTTTAAACGGATATCTCCTGTCACTAGATACAGCTTGGCAAACGCTCCTAACTTCTGTCCAAATGTAGATGCTCCGCTTCCATACCAACCAACAAGACCATGTCCTTTATTTGGAAGATTTGCCAGCTTGCGAAATGGGTGAAGCAGGTCATCATCCTCGATTTTTAGATAAGTCTCAATCAGCTCATCTCTCTGTTTCTTCCAATGGCCTTCCTTTAAGGCGACATTTTGATAGTCAAAATTTTGAAGTTTACTCACGTTTCTCTCTCCTTTTCTTGTATTAATATCTAATTATTCAGCGTTTTTTCTTTTTTCAATAGTATAATATTGACAGTAAAAAAATGGAATATCGAAAAGATAGAAAGTGTGTCAAAAGGTTATCCTTTTCTTTTAAATTTTATTGTGATATACTCAAGTTATGTGTGTTTATTATTGCAGAAAGGAAACGGAACGACCATGAAAAATTCATTGATACAGATCCCTTTAAATGCCCCCCCTAGACTATCATATGAGCGGTAAATTTGAAGCTCCATCTGATATCTGGATGCATGAAGATTTTGATCTGACTGATTTTGAACTGATTTTAATGACTGATGACGTCTTATATTTGGAATACAACCATATCCCATTTACGGTTCATCCAGGCGAATATCTGCTTCTCCCACCACTTGCTGCACCAGATAACAGGCGCAAAGGTCTAAAGGCTTCTAATTGTTCATTTTATTGGATTCATTTTTCATCCTGTGTGCCACATACGTTGCTGTCATCAGACGAAATAATTAAAATGGTTGAAAAATCAAATGACACAAACACAACTGACAGCTTAGGCACTGACACAAATTCAATTTGCATTCCTGTTCAGGGAACTGCTCCAAATCCTGCAAAGTTGATTGCCTTGATGAAACAGCTGCAAAGCAATGTACGTGATGGTCACTGTCATCTTGCCTTGAATTATGAGACAACATCACTTGTATGTGAGCTATATTCTCAGCTGACAAAAGAAGAAACAGATACAAATAAGCTTGCGCAGAAGCAAATCTACTCCGATATGCTTGACTACATAAAACTAAACCGCGCCAACAACCTACGTGTTTCAGATATTGCGCTCCATTTTGGCTACAATGAGAAATATTTATCACACCTTTTCCGTAAGCTTTCTGGTGTGCCGTTAAAGCAATTTATCTTAAAATCAAAGATGGATGAGGCAAATTATCTTTTGACCGATACCAATTTGAGCATCGGTGAGATTGCCGTAAAGCTTGGTTACACCGATGCCCATAATTTTGCCCGCACCTATAAGAAATGTACCGGATTGTCACCGTCCGCATACCGGGAATCCTATGCGAAGCGGTTGTTGTACCATGTTTGATAAATATATGATACTAGTTGCTTTACAAACATTTTCTTTAACGCTGACCTTTTGTTGATTATGTATAATACTGCGCCTGTGCCTGCCAAAGCTGATCGTACACCGTACCTTTTTGCTGTACCAACTCGTCATGATGACCTTCCTGGATAATATGTCCATCATCGAACACGAGAATGCGGTCACTAAAGCGACAGGCAGAAAGGCGATGTGAGATATAGACCGCACTGGTTGATCCGGTGATCTCACGGCATTTCTTAAAAATCTCTGACTCTGCCACAGGATCAAGTGCCGCAGTCGGCTCATCCAGCAACATCAAAGATGGATCACGGTACTGCGCTCTCGCTAGCGCCAGACGCTGCTTCTCTCCGCCGGACGGCGCTGTTCCCTCCATAGCTGACATCCATTCGTTCAAGCCGTTCTTTAACTGATCGGCCCATTCTTCCAGACCGATATCTTTCAGACAGCGACGCACCTTCTTTTCATCGTACTGTGCAGAAGCGGCAATGTTTTCCGCAAGTGGCAATCCAATGAGTGCAAAATCTTGAAAGACAACACCAAGAATTTTCCAATATTCCTCTTTTGAATAAGAGCGAATCTCTTTCCCATCCAAATAAATATGACCTTTTTGTGGCTCGTACATGCGGCACAGCAACTTAACAAAGGTCGATTTTCCACTTCCATTTTTCCCGACAATTGCAAGATGTTCCCCACTTTTGATTACAAGACTGACATCCTCTACGGCAGGCTTTGTGCTGCCATGATACGAAAAACTCACATGTTCAAAACGAATCTCATGAGGCGTTGAACGAGCAACAGATACTTCTTCCGATTTCTTTTGGGTCTTCTTTCCGATTTGAACAAAATCAAGAAACTCCTGACAATGTGGTGCCTGCATCGCTACGTGCTGCATGGAGTAGACAAGCATACGTGCGCCCTCTGAGACACGTGACAATGCACCCGCGTACAAAAGCACATCTCCAATCGAAAAATATCCTTGTGCTGCACGGATGCCAACGATCAGATAGCCAGCAAAACTAATCAGTCGCCCAAACATCTCGCGAATCGCACTGTTTGACGCTTCTTTTCTGCGTCTGGATTCCCCTACACCCTGACGCATTTTCTGGTTAAACGTATCGCGAAAACGGCGAATGCTGTTTTGCTGCTGATACAAGCGCACATCCTTTGCTGCTTTGTCTGCCGTAATGTATTCATCCATATAATTTAACACCTGATTGTCATGAATCTGGCCTTCCAATCCCTGCTCTTTTAACTGATAGAGCTTACGCTCCGCAAAAAATGAGTACGTTGCCGAACCTACAATCAATGCAATGAGAAGAACGGTCTGCCACCAGTCATTTCCCTCTGCCGGTACAAAAACCGGATACGCCAACGCAAATGAAGAAATCACAACAGTCAAACCTTCTGTTACATTCATTAACACCCCTGGTACCTCCCATGGGCCATACCAGTACACATTAGCAGCACGGACAATTCGCTCATACTTTTCGCGCATCTTTCCATTTTCCAGTTCACTGTAATCTGCATGCATCATCGCCGCGCTCATTTCTTCATACAGCTTAACAAACAAATCCATGCCCTCAACGCTATTTAGATTGGCAAAGAAACGACCCGTCAGATGAATCAGTGCCGTAACTGCGATGCCCGCTATAATCCACTGTACGACCTGCGGCCGATCCGCGCCCTGCGTGAGCAAATCAAGAATCTTTGCCGAAAAGAATAATGTGACAAAGGGCTGGACAATCTCAAGAAAGCGACTTCCAATAAATGCAGGAAGATTCCATGGCGAGGTCTTTGCAATCAACACTGCTGTTTTCAATATGGTTTTGATCTGTTTCAGCATATCTTTTTTCTCCTTTCCTCCCTCAAGTGCAATAGTGTAAACAATTTATACATAGTATTGACGCTGCACCTCAAACATTTTTGCATAACTTCCTGCCTTTTTTAAGAGTTCTTCGTGCGTTCCTTCCTCTGCAATCCGTCCATCCTCCATCAAGAAGATACGATCACAAAAGCGTGTACTTGCCAGACGATGGGAAATAAAGATGGACGTTTTGTGCGCAGACAACTGATTATACTTTTCATAAATATTGCTCTCAGCAATCGGATCGAGTGCCGCAGTCGGCTCATCCAAAAGAAGAATCGGTGCATTTTTATATAATGCTCGCGCCAATAACAACTTCTGTGACTGGCCTCCTGACAGATTCACAGCGCCCTCTTCTAGCTCCTGTACCAGCTTTGTGTTCTCCTTTTCCTTAAGAGAAGACACCCACTCAGCCAGATCAGCCTGTTCTAAGCACTGGGCAAAATAGGCCTCATCAACTTGTCCATCCCAGACAATATTATCTTTTATGGACACTGGAAAGATATGAAGATCCTGAAAGACAGTGGAGAATAGTTTATAGTATTCCGTTCGCTCCATTGATGTGATATCGACACCATTAATCCGAATATGACCGCTATTGGGGCGAATTAATCCACACAAAAGTTTAATCAGTGTACTCTTTCCTGCGCCGTTCATACCAACCAGCCCAATCTTCTCTCCCGCTTTTATCTTGAAGGACAATTCTTTTAAGGTATCTTTTTCATTATTTGGATAGCGATAGCTGACACGATCAAACTCGACCTCACACGGATCACCCTTCTTTAAGACATCCGCTGCGCAAACCCATCCACCAGATGGTATCGACTGTCCCTGTTCCTCTTCACGACTGTCCGTATCAAGGAAGGTTCGAACACATGAAAGATCACCGTTCACCTTCCAGACGCGCTGCAAAAGTCCTGTCACCTGACGCACCCACGCGGTGAATCCAGTCGCTGCACCAATATACAGCACATACTCCGCGATAGTAATTTTCCCTTGCATGGCAAATGCAGTAAGGCACAGATACACAACAGCATCGGCTGCAAATGACAGCACAGTTCCAATCGAGTCTGAGATAAAATTCCACTTTGCGATATGACCATACTCACGATTCAGTTTTTTGTTATAAATATTGTAATAGTGATTAACCCACGGATGCATCTGATAAAGGCGTACATCCTTGCCCTTTGCGGCATCCGACATCTCACTTGATAACCCTAGCAAACGACTTACGTTCTCACCAAAATAATCGTTGCGCTTCTGTCGTATCTTTTCGCCAAAGCCTGATGTCAGAAAGCTCACGACCGTCGCCGCAATCAAAAGAAGGATCACCCAAAATGGAAGCTTTGACAATACCGCAAGATACACGACCACACCTGCCACTGCGGAAAAGAAAGCAACCGTATTCTCACCTGCGTTAACCAAAAATCCTGTGTTAGACCAGATACGCTGCGATGCCTGGCTCAGGCTTTGCATTACCTTTTTGTCACCAAGCATGTCATAGTTGCAATCCATTAAATGGTCATTTAGCATATCCGTCAGCTTCATGCGCACATATGCCGACTCCGCGCTCACGATTCCTTTGCCATACTGGTTCACCAGCGACAACACGACTAACAGTCCTCCGAGAACGGCTGCCTGTGTAAATAGCTGTGTCCGATTTACACTTTCCTCGATTGCACGCACGATCAAATTCGGAAACCAAATTCCGATATACGGAATGATGACCTCGAGCGGAATGCGCAACAGCACAAACACAAAGGAAGCTTTGGATGCCTGCCGCATCACAGATGCCAAAAAGCTAATATTATCTGTTAATTTATATTTTTTCATGCCAACTTGTCCCCTCTTTAGATTTGTAGTAATAACAATCTCCAAATCAATTAAAAACTTTGATAAATCACCACTCTATCTAAAAGGGTACACTATATAATTTTAAAAGTAAATATCATTTTCCTTGTTTTTGTGTCTTTTTCACACTTTTTTCTCAGCTAATGCAAATATTATTGTATGTGTTTACCCGTCTGGCTTTTTTATCTCACTTGCGTCACTGCAAGTATCACTATTATGGCATGTTTATTTTATCTGTTTTTGTAGCAAAAGTCCTTTGTCTAGTAAAAATTACTTTTTCCGTCTCTCATTTGACCTTCCATGACTGCAACAGTTCAATCGACATGATGCCCTTTCCACTATGTGTCACAGTCGAATGACCACTCGTCATCGTCTCACCCACGCTCACACTGCAGTACGAAGAAAAAACACGTCCCCATTGTTTCCAGAAATCTGTCTCAATCAACGGATCATCACCTAGGTAATCTGCTGTTGACAGGTAATACTGCCAATTTCCTTTTTCATAGCCATTCGTCCAGTTTCCATCCCACTTCTTAGCCAGTATCTTTGCCACTTCTGTCTTCTGAGCCTCAGCATCCTCTGCATCTTCCATATAATAAATAGCATTATATAAATAGTTAGAAGTAGGGATGATCACATCATTTTCTGCCTGAATCTTCATATTCTGCATTATAAGGTACGAGGTTGCATTCAGCTGGATATATTCTACTTGATCTGCACCTGGTGTCAAAACAAGATACATGATATCCGTAAACGTTCCCAGATCCTTCTCGTCGCAATAATATGGTGCATTTTGTATTGCTGCTTCAATCTGATTACAGTCATCTCCAAAGGAAAGTCCAAATGGAATATCTGACCAGTCAATTGAAAGGGATTCATAGTTATGTAAAAATAGATCTACTGTCAACCCATTATCTGTCGGATCAAGCACACATCCAATGCAGCTGCCAAGACTCTCATCGTACCAGTAATTAAGCCAAAATCCGCTCTCCGTATACGGATACTGACTTGACTGATAGGACTCCTTTCCTTCCTTTAAAAGCACCTGTGAGATCCGATCAGCCAGTTTCTCACCTATCGCTGTTAACTCTTCGGTACTTTCTGCCGTACCGTCCATTCGAAAACTAACTTTTACATTATCACTTGCATCCTGTGATAATAAATATTCCATGGCTAACTGTACACCAAGCGTTTCCTGATCATTCTTGGCAAACACTGGCACAACTGCTGACAGCATTACAGAAACACATGTAGGTGCAACTAATATTCGAACTCTTTTGCTCATAGTTTGTACCTCCTTCTTTGAAATATCACGCACAATATTGTTTTATTTTTTCTTCTATCTGTATGTTATCATGAATACCAGTATTTTGTCAATTTTATTTAGGTTTTTAAACAGCTACTTTTTTCTCAAATCTCCACCAATACTTTACAGGTCTTTATCTGGCAAGCAATTCCATACTTTAAAATCTTATGAAAACCAGCATCTCTAAGCTTCTGTGTATAGTCTCGATCTTTGATCTGCTTTAATGCCTCTTTACAATCTTTTTCTAGTTGATCTTCATCATCTGAATATTTTACTTCTATTACAATTCCAATATCTGAATCATCAATCTCGATCAAGATATCGCTAAATCCAGTTCCGGATTCTCGATTTGATGACACCTCCCAGCCTGTCTTGAAACTCAAAATCCCAAGAAGAATACCATGGTAGAAATTTTCTTTGATTGATTTTCGAACAAAAGTATCACGAATGCTAATTGTCTTACCCATATAGGCAGTCAACAGCCGTTCAACCTCTTTTTCTTTTCCTTCCATCAATGCCTGACAAAATGCATTTGCCATTTGACCATCTTTTTTGACTTCATCTTGAAACAGACTTAAAATATTATCTGTGACTATATTTCTGATCTCCCGATTCGGAATTACCAAACGATAGCGTCCATCGTCCTCTGATCCTCTTTGGGTCAAATACCCAGTCATAAAGAGTGTACTCCATAAATTATCAATTGTGGAATATAATTCTTTGTAGGTAATCGTTTCATTAATCCGCTTTCGAACCACATTTCCACTCACAAGACGTTCTAATTCTGTTTTTGCAAGCTTCTGTGGTTCCCCAACACTGTCAATAAAATGATTGATTACTTCGTTCCCGCTTGTGTTTAACCAATAATTTTTTGGTGTCGCATTGGGGGTTGTCAAATGGTCTGCACAATAATTTACAACATCCCAAGGGCAATAGACATCTGTATTTCCAAACCGATATCCATCATACCATTCTTTGACTTCCTCATAATGATCTTGCTGATTCAAACTTTTAAGCATCTTTTTCACTTCATCATCAACAAATCCAAATGTTTCATCATAATCCGTATCGGTAATTGAATAGACCTTAAAATTATTTAATCCAGTAAAAATACTCTCCTTTGCAATTCGCAGACATCCCGTCAGAACAGCAAATTCCAGACTATCATTTGTTTTTAATACATTTTCAAAAAAATTGCGAAGTAGTAGCGCCATTTCATCGTAGTAACCATTTTGGTTTGCCTTTGCAAGTGGAACATCATATTCATCAATTAAAACAATCACTTGCTGTCCAAAGTGAATTTCTAACAGTTCTGTCAACTCTTGAAGGCTACTTACAAGCGTGTCTTCTTCCATCTCTCGATCTAAAAGTTCACTAAAAAGTGCTTTATCAACTGCTGTCAGTCTATCACTGTCCAGTAAAAACTGTACTCTTCTAGCCTCTCGGTTCACCAATTTGATCAACTGAGCCTTGGCCTTTGCATACGAATCTGCATGAATGCTCTTTAAGCTGATAGATACAACTGGATATTTTCCCATATGTTTTTCGCATAATTCATTATTTTTAGAAATAGAAAGACCTTGAAAAAACTTTGGATCGGTTCCAATCTCGAAGAAGTGCTGAAGCATACTCATATTCAGTGTTTTTCCAAAGCGGCGTGGTCTTGTAAACAAAGATACTTTATTTCTTCTGTTAAGAACTTGTTCGATTAATTGAGTTTTATCTACATAATAATACCCATGTCTTCTAATTTCCGCGAAATCCTCAATTCCTACCGGAAGTCTTAATTGCTCCATTTCTTAAACTCCTTTCCGATTACCGACACCATTATTTGTTTTATCTTTTTCTTCATACGTGCAAAAAGACTCCACGAGTCCGTGGAGTCTTCGTAACATATAAAAGCCATTCCCCTATTACAGATTTGCTCTAATTTCCTTCGGACGGAAACCACCCTCTGCTAATGCAGCGATGATCTCTTTCTTATGGCTCTCACCAAAGCTCTCCATGGTGATCTTTAACTCTACTGCGGCGCTTCTGTTTATGGTAATAAACTGATTGTGGTCAAGCTTAATGATATTGCCCTTTACCTGTGCGATAAGGGAAGCGACCTTTGCTAACTCACCCGGCTTATCTGGAAGCAGACAGGATACGGAGAAGATTCTTCCTCTCTGAATTAATCCGTGCTGTACAACAGAGGACATAGTGATGACATCCATGTTACCACCGCTTAAGATGGAAACGATCTTCTTGTTCTTTACATCAAGATGCTTGAGTGCTGCAACAGTCAGAAGTCCGGAGTTTTCTACAACCATCTTGTGATTCTCGATCATATCAAGAAATGCACCGATCAGCTCGTCATCTGGTACAGTGATGATCTCATCTACATTTGCCTTAATGTACGGGAACAGCTTATCTCCAGGAGTGCGAACTGCTGTACCATCTGCAATTGTATTGACACTCGGAAGGCTTACAACATGATCAGCCTTTAAAGATTCCTGCATACAATTTGCACCTTCTGGCTCTACTCCGATAACCTTAATCTTTGGATTAAGCATCTTCGCTAATGTGGAAACACCTGTACACAGTCCGCCGCCGCCGATTGGGCAAAGAATGTAATCAACAGTCGGAAGCTCCTTTATAATCTCCATTGCGATGCTTCCCTGTCCACATGCAACATCCAGATCATTAAAAGCATGGATAAATGTATATCCATGTTCTTCTGCAAGCTTCAACGCATGCTCACATGCGTCATCATACACATCTCCGTACAGAACAACCTCAGCGCCATAGCTCTTGGTACGGTTAATCTTAATTAACGGTGTATTTGTCGGCATAACGATAACTGCCTTTGCGTGATACAGCTTTGCTGCGTAAGCAACACCCTGTGCGTGATTTCCTGCGGATGCAGTGATGATACCCTTTGCGCGATCCTCCTCACTTAAAGTGGAAATCTTGTAGTACGCACCTCTTACCTTGTAAGCTCCGGTGTACTGCATATTCTCAGGCTTGAAATAGACCTTATTTCCAGTCTGGTTTGAGAAATACTCGCTGTACTTTAATTTTGTCTCCAGTGTGACGCGGCTTACGATCTCACTGGCTTCCTCAAATTTCTCTAATGTCAATTCTTCCATTTTCTCATGCCTTTCTTTTCGCTTGTTGTGCGTTACTTGCTGCACTTTCTACTACATTGTACTACATTTTACTACATTTTATTGCTAGTTTTTATGTTTTTTCCCGTTAGAGCTTTGGTGCTTTACTGCTCAGACGATGTGTCCTTGCGGTCAAACAATGCGGTGACAAACTGCTCGGAATTAAACTTCTGCAGATCATCAATGCGCTCGCCAACACCGATATATTTAACCGGAATGCCAAGCTCGGACTGGATCGCTACTGCGATTCCACCCTTTGCGGTTCCATCCATCTTTGTTAAGATGATACCACTAATATCAGCAACCTCCATAAACTGCTTTGCCTGAGAAAGTGCATTCTGACCAGTTGTACCGTCAAGAACAAGAAGCGTCTCTCTGTATGCTTCCGGATACTCCTTGTCGATGATACGATTGATCTTTTTCAGTTCTTCCATCAGGTTCTTTTTATTATGAAGACGACCGGCTGTATCACAGATTAAAACATCTGTATTTCTTGCCTTTGCTGCCTGAACAGCATCAAAAATAACTGCTGCCGGGTCGGAACCTTCCTTATGGGAAATAACACCAACATTTGCACGTTTTCCCCACTCTTCAAGCTGATCAATTGCAGCAGCACGGAAAGTATCAGCTGCTGCTAAGAGCACACTGTTTCCCTCTGCCTTTAACTGATCAGCCAATTTTCCAATTGATGTCGTCTTTCCAACACCATTGACACCGATGACAAGCACAACTGATTTTCTGTGCTCAAACTCGTAGGCATTTTCACCCAGATCCATCTGACGGCGGATACTGTCAATTAAAACCTCCTTGCACTCGTGAGGCTCCTTTAAATGAAGCTCTTTTACCTTCTGCTTCATATCTGTTAAGATTTTCTCCGTCGCATCAACACCTAAGTCGCCCATGATTAAAATTTCCTCGATTTCCTCATAGAAATCATCATCAATATCCGTAAAGCCTCTGAAAACAGAGTCAATTCCTGAAACAATGCTGTTTCTTGTCTTTGTCAAACCTTCCTTTAATCGGGCAAAAAAGCCTTTTTTCTTTTCTTCCATAGTCCACCTGCCTATCTATTTCTGTATTTGTTGACAATTACTTGTCGAGATCCTTTTCAATCAAGTTGACGCTTACGAGTGTGGATACACCCTTCTCCTGCATCGTGATACCATACAGGCGGTCAGCTGAAGTCATTGTTCCTCGTCTATGTGTAATTACAATAAACTGCGTGTTTGCCGTAAGCTTATGCAGGTAGTTTGCAAAACGGCCTACATTAGAATCATCTAGCGCTGCCTCTATCTCATCAAGAAGACAAAACGGCGATGGCTTTAAATTCTGAATAGCAAACATAAGCGCAATTGCAGTAAGCGCCTTTTCGCCTCCGGAAAGCTGCATCATGTTCTGAAGCTTCTTGCCTGGCGGCTGTGAGATAATACGAATGCCAGCCTCTATCACATCCTCATCTTCAACAAGCTCAAGTGTACCTTTGCCACCTCCGAAAAGTTCTTTGAAAACCCGGTCAAATTCAACGCGAATTTCCTCAAATTTTTCCTTAAACTGCTTTCGCATACCCTCATCAAGTTCTTCAATAACTTTCTGCAAAGTCTTCTCGGACTCAACAAGATCTTCGTACTGCGTCTTCATAAAGGTATAGCGCTCTGACACCTCTTTGAACTCGTCAATTGCACTTACATTTACGCTTCCAAGTCCGCGTATGCTCTTTTTAAGTTCACCTATATGCTCTTTTAGCTCACTAAGCGGCCTATCACTTTTGGCTGCTGCCTTAGCATCACTAGGCCGAAGTTCATATTCTTCCCAAAGATACTCAGCAAGCTCGTCAAGGCGGCTCTCGAAGCGTTCCTTGTGGTTATTCATGCGAAGAAGGTCTCTGTCAAGAGCAGATAGTCTCGTTGAAAGCTCCTCTCTCTTTGCAAAAAAGCCTTTTAATGAATCATTGATATGATTTCTTCGCTCATTTACCTTTGACAGCTCTGCTTCCTTTTGCTGCACAGTCACCTCAAGTGCCTGCATCTGCTTTTGCACTTCATCGATTTGAGCCGTTTTTTGTGCTACAGCATCTTCACATGCCAAAAAGACTGTTTTTAGTTCTTCCTGCTCTGTCTTTCGTTTATCTGCTTCCTGAGCAATCCTGCTTATATTAGCTAAAATAAATTGCTCCTGCTGCTTTAACTGCAGCTGCTTTGTGCTAAGCTCGGAAATTTCTTTTGTCAAATCGTCGCGCTGCTTCATCATCTCATCAACAAAGCTTTGATTTCTGTCTGCACTGTCTTTAGACTCATCACCAGCAGACTCAAGCTCCTTGATTGCACTTGCTACCTGCTCAAAGCTTGCTTTAATTCTCTCAAGCTTTCCTTCCTGCAAAACAAGTTCATTATTTAAATGCTCGCGGTCTTTTACAATTTCCTCAACGCGCTGCGTTGCTTCTCTTACTCGAAGACGTCCTTCCGTCTCCTTTAAGGTCAAATTTTGAATCTCATTTTGCTGTTTTTGAGTCTGCTGTGAGAGATTCACTACTTTCTTTTCTAATTCTTCAAAGGAAGATGACAACTTATTTAAGTTTTCTGTTTCCTTTTTTATTTTAATTTCAAGCTCTTCAAGCTCTCGATTTCGTCCCAGCAAGTTGCTGCTGTTTTTAAAGGCACCACCTGTCATAGATCCGCCAGGATTTAACAGCTCTCCTTCAAGTGTAACAATGCGAAGGCTTCTTCTATACTTTGCTGAAACTTTCATTCCGTGATCAATTGTATCGACAACGACAATTCTTCCCAGCAAAAATGACACCAATCTTTTGTACATATCTGATGTCTTAACAAGGCTGCTTGCCAGTCCAATCACGCCTGGCTCTTTTAATGCATCCTTTTGCGAAAACTCATCTCGCACCGTGATTGCATCAAGCGGCAAAAACGTAGCTCGTCCAAAACGGCCCTGTTTTAAATATTCGATCATGTGCTTTGCTGTCTGCTCGGTATCGGTAACGATATTTTGAATTGCACCTCCAAGCGCTGTCTCAATTGCCGTCTCATAACGCTTTTCTACATGAATTAAGTCTGCCACAACACCATGGATTCCTGGATTTTGCTTTTTGACCTCCATGATTTTCCTGATGCTGTTTCCATAACCTTCATATCGCTCGGCAAGATTTCTAAGTGACTCTGCACGCGTAACAGAAACCTGATGAAGACGCCGCTGCTCGTAATATTCATTTTGTAGCTGCTCTTTTCGCTTTTGCTCCTTTTCTAGCAAATCTGAAAGTTTGGCTTGCTTTTCTGTCAGCTCTGTTTTTTTCTGTGAGATTTCTTGGTATGCTGCCTGACACTCTTTTTCGCGTTTTTGCCAAATTGACTCATCTGTTTTACTCTCTAAGAGTCTGCGGTTCATCTGCGCCTGCTCAGTTTTTGCCTGTTCAAGAAGCGTCTGATATTTTTGCAGTTCTCCAACAAAGGAAGATTTTTCATTTAACAGGGAAATCATCTTTCCCTGATCATCCTTTAATGCCTGCTGATATGAAGCAAGTCCATCCTGCACCTGAATAAGAACACTCTGTGCGCCGTCCTTTTTTGCCGTTATGTCATAGCTTTCGCGGCTGCATTCCTGACGCTTTTTTTGTTCCTCTTCTAATTGTGCTTCATATTCCTTCTGCTCTTTCTCAAGCACTTCCATACGCTGTGACGTATGAGTACGCCGTAAATATTCGGTATTGATCTGTTCCTTCAATACATTAACGGCACCTTCTTTTTCCTGACGATTTGTCTGGCAGTCACTAATTTCATCACGAAGTGCACTGATCTGAGTATCAAGACTATTCAGGCTGTCCTGCTGTCTTTCATACTTTGCTTTTAATGCTTCACTGCTTCTATTTGTATCTTCATAGTCTCTTGTCGTAATTGCAAGATTTTTTTCAAGAGCTGCCAAATCACTCTCTGTATTTGTACTCTCTACAGCGTATGCATCAATATCATATTGTTTTAATTCATCGCGAAGTCTCAGATATTCCTTTGCTGATGCTGCCTGCTTTTCAAGTGGTCCAACCTGCCTTGAAAGCTCTGACATAATATCGCTTAGACGAACCATATTTGCCTGCTCGCTCTCAAGCTTTTTCTTTGCTGCCACCTTACGGCGCTTAAATTTTACAATACCTGCCGCCTCATCGAACAGCTCACGGCGATCCTCTGGTTTACCGCTTAAAATCTTATCAATCTGACCCTGTCCGATAATGGAGTATCCTTCTTTTCCAATACCTGTATCATAGAAAAGCTCCGTGACATCCTTTAATCGGCACTGTGTTCCATTCAGACGGTACTCACTTTCTCCTGAACGATAAATACGTCTTGATACGGTAACTTCATTATAATCAAGATTTAGATGACGGTCTGAATTATCAAATGTGATTGCCACACTCGCATAGCCCTGTGGCTTTCTGTTTTGCGTACCTGAAAAGATGACATCCTGCATATTTGCACCACGAAGCTGCTTAGAGCTTTGTTCTCCAAGCACCCAGCGCACAGCATCGGCGACGTTGCTCTTTCCACTTCCGTTTGGCCCGACAATACAGGTAATTCCATTATGGAATTCAAACAGCGTCTTGTTTGCAAATGACTTAAAGCCCTGCACCTCAATACTTTTTAAATACATAAAAGATTATTCTCATTTCTAACGTTATGCGTTTGTTTTCTTAAGCAGCAGAATAGTCTCATAGGCAGCCAGCTGCTGAGCACCCTTTTTAGTATGACCCACTCCGACACCATATGCCTTCTCGCCAATCTTTGCCTGCATGCGGAACTTTTTATCATGATCCGGACCTTCTTCTGCAAGCAGCTCATATGACAATGGCTCGTTAAAGTCTCTTTGAACGATCTCCTGAAGGATAGTTTTGCTATCGTAAAAGAGTTTTTTATTTTCCAAGTCGTTTAATACAAAACGGGTAATAAATTCTTTTGCATTAGCAAATCCACCATCCAGATAAATGGCACCAATTAACGCTTCCATTGCATCAGATGTGATTGATGCGCGAAGTCTTCCGCCTGTGGAGTCCTCTCCATTGCCAAGACGAAGATATTTTCCTAGAGAAATAGCTTCTGCACACATTGCTAATGACTGCTCACAGACAATGCTGGCACGAAGCTTTGTCAGCTCTCCTTCCGGATATTCATTATAATTGTGAAATAAATAATCACTTGATACGAGTTCCAACACAGCATCCCCCAAGAACTCCAGACGCTCGTTGTCATGTCTCTTTCCTGCATAATGCTCATGCGCATAGGAGCTGTGCGTCAAAGCAAGTTCTAACAGCTTCGGATCCTGAAATGTATATCCGACTGTTTTTTCTAATTCACCCATAATTCCTCCTCACAATTAAAAGACAGAGCCGCAAGGATCTACCTCGCAGCTCATGTACCGTTTTCATTTTACGCCATCGTATCATTAATTAATTCGTACACATCGCCAACGGTTGCCAGATTTTTGCTTTCGAGCTCTTCCTGAGGAACTGTAATTCCCAGTTCATCCTCGATTCCCATAATAATCTCAACCGCGTCCAATGAATCAGCTCCGAGATCCTCAAGCAATCTCGTGTCCATTGTAATTTCGTCCTCCTCGACATCTAAAACCTCAGCAATAATTTTCTGCAGTGTTTCAAATTCCATACAAGTCACCCTTTCTTAATACCTTCTTTTTTAATTTTTGTTCTTACACACTCAGACTTTTTTCTATCTTTGCGGCAATATCTGCCTCAGTAAAGGATACACACTGCTCAATTGCAGTTGTAACTTCCTTTGCTTTTGAACTTCCATGAGCCTTTACTACAAGACCCTTTAACCCCAGAAGCGGCGCTCCGCCGTACTCACTGGCATCAAATTTTTTCACTACGCCCTTTAATGAAGGCTTTGCAAGAAGACCACCGATCTTTCCTGCCGTTGTAGACAGCATCGCGCTCTTGATCTCTTTAATCAATGCACTTCCAACACCCTCATACAGTTTTAAAATGACATTTCCGACAAATGCCTCACAAACCAGCACATCACATGGACCATACGGAATATCTCTCGCTTCAACATTTCCAATGAAGTTGATGTCTGAACATTCTTTTAATAAGGGATAGGTCTCTTTTACGAGTGCATTTCCTTTTTCCTCTTCAGCACCAATATTGACAATGCCGACTCTCGGATTTTTAATACCCATCACATGTTCTGCATAGATTGAACCCATCTTTGCAAACTGTACCAGCTGTTCTGCTCGCGCATCTACATTAGCACCACAGTCTACTAAAAGCATGGCTCCGTTTACAGTCGGGATAACCGGTGCAAGCGGTGCTCTTTTCACACCCTTGATTTTTCCTGCAATCAGCTGACCTCCGACTAATACAGCGCCTGTGCTTCCACAGGAAACAAATGCATCTGCCTTCTGCTCTTTTACAAGCTTAAGTCCGACAACAAGTGAAGAATCCTTCTTAGTACGAACCGACTCCACAGGCGGTGCACCAGTTTCGATCACCTCAGATGCCGGCACAATCTCAAGTCTTGACTTGTCATAAGTAAGTCCCTCTAATGCCTTATTTAAGTCATCTGGACGACCTGTCAGAAGTACCTTTATGCTGCTGTTTTTATTAATGGCATCTACTGCGCCCTGCACCATACAGGCAGGAGCGTTATCGCCTCCCATACCATCTACTGCTACTGTAATCATTCTTTTTCTTCCATTCTTGTTAATTCACAGGGGAGTTTTCTATCCCAGTATCATAATATACGATTCTGTATCAGAAATCAAGAACTTTTTCGGACATTACTTTGAAAGACCTGCTCCAAGTGTCCGTCTCGTGAAATCCATTCACCTTCGTGCTTTGCTGTAACAAAAAGAGCGTACAGTCCGAAAACTGTACGCTCCATTCAAATTTTTAATTAGTCCTCAACAGAAACGATCTCTCTCTTGTTATAAGAACCACAAGCCTTGCAAACTCTATGCGGCATCATAAGAGCACCACACTTGCTGCACTTTACCAGATTGACAGCGCCCATCTTCCAGTTTGCTCTACGCTTATCTCTTCTAGCCTTAGAAGTTTTATTCTTTGGACAAATAGACATGTTTTACACCTCCTTAATTAAAGCTTTCACAGCCTGCCATACACATCCTGGCAGGCAGGATGTGACTACTGTATCAGGAATCCGTACGATTATTCTTGGCGAATATCTCACGGATAATTGACATTCTGGGATCTAACTCTGTACGATCACAATTGCAGGTCTGGTGATTTAAGTTTACTCCGCATTTTGGGCATACACCCTTACAGTCCTCTCTGCAGAGCACCTTATCCGGAATATCCGTCATCATTTCATCCAAAACCATACCATCTACGTCCAGATGATACCCGTCAATGTAGGATTGCTCATCCAACTGTGCGATACGCTCCTCTGATGACGCATTAGCATCTACGTTTCTCTCAAAGTCAAGATCCATAGGTACCTTTACGCTATCCAGACAGCGGTCACATGGCATCTCTAAAACAAGAGATACCTTAGCCGTTATCGCAATCTTCCTGTCTCCCTCATGTGTAAGCCTCAGCTCAACTGGCTGCTTACTTACAATCGGATACTTCTTACGCTTCCAGATGACCTCTGACATTTCAAGGGGAACCTCATATGTCTTTACAGTACCATCCACAGTAAAAAGCTCAGACATGTTAATTACCATAGCAGACCTCCTCACAGGCTGAACCCGTGTCAAGTATTTTTACATGACACTTTACGCACACTCGTACATTATATAGTTTTCACTACCATTTGTCAACTGTTTTCTTAGACTTTTTTTATTTCATCTGTGCCTGTACAGCGGTGATTGCAACAACGCCTACAATGTCATCTGCAAAACAACCTCTTGACAGATCGTTTACAGGTGCACCAATACCCTGTGTAACTGGGCCATATGCCTCTGCCTTTGCCAGTCTCTGAACCAGCTTATAGCCGATATTTCCAGCATCAAGGTTCGGGAAGATCAGTACGTTTGCCTGTCCAGCAACGGTGCTGTCTGGAGCCTTAGAAGCTGCTACAGACGGAACAAGTGCTGCATCTAACTGAAGCTCGCCATCAACGTCAAGCTCTGGATACTGCTCTTTTGCAATCTTGGTAGCCTCTACAACCTTTGTTACAAGATCATGCTTTGCACTTCCCTTTGTGGAATGAGACAGCATAGCAACCTTTGCCTTCTTTCCGGTCAGCTGCTCGAAGGACTCTGCGGAGGATGCTGCAATTGCTGCTAACTCTTCCGGATTCGGATCCTGGTTCAAACCACAATCACCAAATACAAATACGCCGTCCTCACCATACTCGCAGTTCGGAACGATCATTAAGAAGAATGCGGATACTAACTTGCAGCCTGGCTTTGTCTTGATGATCTGCAGACATGGACGAAGTGTGTTAGCTGTAGAATGGCATGCACCTGATACCATACCGTCAGCATCACCAGCCTTGATCATTAAGCATCCATAGTATGCATAATCAGACAGTGCCTGCTTTCTTGCTTCTTCCTTAGTCAGACCCTTCTTCTTTCTTAACTCAACGAACAGATCCAGATACTCCTCGGTCTTCTCATATGTAGCTGGGTCGATGATGGTAGCGCCAGTTACGTCATAGCCCTTTCCGTACTTTTCAACTTCTTCTGGGCTTCCTAAAATGATCAGGTTTGCAAGACCTTCCTTTAAGATCTTCTCAGCTGCCTCCCATGTTCTGGTATCCATAGACTCCGGCAGAATAATTGTTTTCTTATCGGCCTTTGCTTTTGCCTTAATCTCATCAATAAATCCCATGATACTTTAATTCTCCTTTCATTCTTCGGACGCGCTTTTCGCGCTGTCTTTCTTTTATCAATTATAGTACAATCCTTAATCTTAGGCAAGATAGGATTTTCCATATTTTGTTTCTTTTACGGTACAAAATTACAGTTCACGCGTCATGTTACTACAGCCCTTCGGTGTAATGGTTTCGTCGTCGGACCAAACTCAGCAGGCTCCTGTTATGTTTTTTCTTATTATATATTACTTTGAAAGGCTTGCTTCAAGTGTCCGACTCGTGAAATCCATTCACCTTCGGGCATGCTATAAATATTGATTTATCCGTGAACTGTAGCGGTACAAAAGTTGATGTTTTAATCTTTTTATCGTATACTATAAAAAACAGAGAAAGGCTTATTTTATTTTTTATGCAAACAGTTGGAATTATCGCAGAATATAATCCCTTTCATAAGGGTCATGCTTACCAGATTGAAGAAGCTAAAAAAGCAGTAAACGCTGATTTTGCCGTTGTCGCTATGAGCGGAAATTTCGTGCAGCGCGGTGCTCCCGCTATTATTGATAAATATACGCGCACTAAAATGGCATTAGAGGGCGGAGCTGATCTTGTGCTTGAACTGCCTGTACCTTTTGCAACAGCTGCTGCCCCTATATTTGCAGAAGCAGGTGTCTCGCTTCTTACGCGTCTTGGATGCGTTGATGCACTATGTTTTGGAAGTGAATCCGGCAATATTGATTCTTTGATTACGGCAGCACACACATTACAAGAGGAAACGCCTGAATATAAAGCACTTTTGCAGCGCTTTTTAAGGGAAGGAAACAGCTATCCAAAAAGTGTCCAGATGGCGATGAACTCTATGGGAACTTTGCTTACAGCCTCACCGAATGATACGCTTGGTGTTGAATATATAAAAGCACTTCTTGCATCTGGCAGTACAATGAAGCCATTTGCTGTAAAAAGAGAAGGCAATGACTACCATGATACAAAACTCTCCTTAGGCTTTGCAAGTGCGTCTGCCATACGAAGTCAAATTGAATGTGAATCAGCTTCTTCTATTTCGTCACTTTCAGCTTTTCTTCCTGAAACCTCCTTTTCTTTGATGGAAAAAGCTTTTAGTCATACATTTCCAATCACAGAGGATGATTTTTCGCTTGCACTTGGCATGATAATAAACGCTGGTCAAATGACAAATGGAATGGATCTTTTACATGCAGCTGAGATGACACCTGAACTGTATGATCGCATACAGCGCATACTTTGTACAGGACAAGCCTTTACATTTAGTGAGCTTGCCCAAAATCTTAAAACAAAAAACATTACACGTGCTCGGATAAACCGCGCACTGCTCCACTGTCTGCTTTCTATAAGTCAGGATGATATGGAACTTTTTCGTGCATCTGGCTTTTGTTCCTATGCACGCATTCTTGGTTTTAAAAGCAATGCTTCTTTACTGCTAAAGGCAGTTAAAAATAATTCAAACATTCCTGTAATAACAAAGCTTGCTGATGCAAAAAACAAGCTCGATGAAACAGGAAATAAAATCCTGTCCCATGAGCTTGCCTCTTCATTTCTTTACCGCCAGGCTGTCTGGTGTAAATTTCATGAAACTTTGCCGGATGAATTTCGTGCCGGCATAGTCATCATATAAGCTGTCTTATTTTTGTTTTCTTTCATAACAGCGAAAATCATAAATAAGATCAAAATATGTCTGTTCATCACTGACATCTGTCAATGACCACTCGTTAGGCGAAATTTCTGGAAAGAACGTGTCTGCATCATACACATAATCAATACGCGTCAAATGAATGCGGTCTGCATATGGCATAAATGCTTGATATACACTCTCACCGCCTATTATGTAGACATCCTCACTGCGGTACTTTTTGATTTCTTCTAGTACCGCTTCGACGCTATGACAGATGATTGCACCCTTGCACTTATAGTTTTTATTACGTGTCAGTACAATGTTTGTGCGTCCTTCAAGCACACGTCCGCCTGGAAGGCTCTCCAGAGTTTTTCGTCCCATGACAACGACCTTTCCGATCGTTTCTTTTCGAAACAGCTGCTGATCAAACGGAATCGTAACAAGGAGCTTTCCCTGATAGCCAATTCCATTTTTCTTATCTGCTGCGACAATCATATTCATAGATTTTTTACTACCTTTATTTTAATTAATTCTTAAAGCTGTGGATCGGTGCCGGAATACGTCCGCCTCTGTTGATAAACGCACTGCAGTCCTTTGTATTAACTGGCATGATTGGTGCATAGCCAAGCAGACCGCCAAATTCTGCTGTATCGCCTACCTTTTTGCCGATAACAGGAATTACACGTACTGCTGTTGTCTTCTGATTTACCATACCGATTGCTGCCTCATCTGCAATAATACCTGAGATTGTGGCTGCACTTGTATCTCCAGGAATAGCAATCATATCAAGACCAACGGAGCAAACACATGTCATAGCCTCAAGCTTTTCGATGCACAGACTTCCATTTGTAGCTGCCTCGATCATGTTGCGGTCCTCACTGACTGGAATAAATGCTCCACTTAATCCACCAACATAGGAAGATGCCATGATGCCGCCCTTCTTAACCTGATCATTTAACATTGCAAGTGCTGCTGTTGTTCCCGGTGCACCTACTTCCTCTAAGCCAATCTCCTCTAAGATCTCTGCTACACTATCGCCAACTGCCGGAGTCGGTGCAAGTGACAGATCGATGATTCCAAACGGAATTCCAAGTCTGCGGCTTGCTTCCTGTGCAACAAGCTGTCCTACTCTTGTAATCTTAAATGCAGTCTTCTTGATAGTCTCACAAAGCACCTCAAAATTCTGACCGCGCACCTGTGAAATTGCGTGCATTACAACACCAGGGCCACTTACTCCGACATTTATAATTGCATCTGCCTCTGTCACACCATGGAATGCACCTGCCATAAATGGGTTATCATCTGGTGCATTGCAAAATACAACAAGCTTTGCACAGCCTAAGGAATCCTGATCCTTTGTATACTCAGCTGCCTCTTTTACGATATTTCCCATTAAACGAACTGCATCCATATTGATTCCTGTCTTTGTTGAACCAATATTGACTGAGCTGCACACACGCTCTGTTACAGCAAGTGCCTTCGGGATTGAACGAATTAACAGCTCCTCTGCCTTTGTCATACCCTTGCTTACAAGTGCAGAATAACCGCCAAGGAAATTTACGCCAACCTCCTTTGCTGCTCTGTCGAGTGATTTTGCAATCTCAACAAAATCATCCGTTGTCTTGCACGCTGCACTGCCGACAAGAGCGATTGGCGTTACGCTGATTCGCTTGTTTACAATCGGGATTCCATATTCTTTCTCGATATCTTTTCCGGTAGACACAAGATTTTTTGCCAGTGTTGTAATTTTGTTATATACATTCTCACAGACCTTTTCAACAGAACTGTCAATGCAGTCTAACAAGCTGATACCCATCGTAATGGTACGCACATCAAGCTTCTCCTGTGTAATCATATTGTTGGTCTCATTTACCTCAAACATATTTATCATAGGAATTTACCTCTTTCTTGTTTGTGAATTATAGTGGATACAACGCCTACGAATTGCTCCGTTGCTACGCAACTCTGGCATTTCAAATGCGGTGCATTTTTGTGAAGATTTCTTCCTTCTGGCAATGAACCTCTACGCCAAGCTTCTTGCCAATCTCCTCAAGCTCTGTTACAACATCAATAAAGTTTTCTTCGACAGCACTGATATCAACAATCATCATCATATTGAAGTATCCCTGTACGATTGTCTGGGAAATATCTAAGATATTTACCTTCTTCTCTGCCAGATAAGTACAGATTCCTGCAATAATACCTACTGTATCTTTTCCTATTACTGTGATAACTGCTTTTGTCATTTTTAATTCCTGCCTCTCTTATTTTTATTTTATTTTAAGGTCAAAATATTATTTGACCTTAACTTATTAGCTATATGTAAATTACATCAGACATCGCATCGCGCCTTGCGACTGTGATTGGAAAATCGCCTGAATTATATGGATTTTCACTCATGTTCACTTCACAGCATACAGTCTCATACGCAAGCTCGGCATAATTGTTTTCCTTGCTCAAATGGCCTAACACAATATGCTTCATTCCATCGTGAAGCAGTTCATTTAATAAATGACCTGCCGCTTCATTGGAAAGATGACCCTTCTGACCAAGAATCCTGCGTTTTAATGGAAATGGATACGGACCTGCCTCAAGCATATGCACATCATGATTTGCTTCAAGCAAAACTGCATCCAGACCAAGCAGATGATTAATTGTATACTGGCTGTACACACCAAGATCTGTGACAACTCCTACTGAATGACCCTCTGCCTCTGCGCGGTAGCCCACTGGATTGGCTGCGTCATGACTGTTTGAAAATGGTGTTACAGTAAAATCCCCTACTACAATCTGCTCATCGGCACGTACTGGGCGATACAAATCAGGATCTATTTCCTTTTTTACATCCATTCGCTCAATTGCCTCAAGCGTCTCTTTTGTGCCATAAAGCGGCACATGATGCTTTTTTGAAAAAACGCGAATGCCGCTTATGTGATCACTATGCTCATGTGTAATCAACACACCGGCAAGCTCATCTGGCTTAATACCAAGTTCCTGTACTCCGGTATCTATTCGCTTACAGCTGATTCCTGCGTCCACCAAAAGATGCGTGTGATCGGTGCCTATATAGGTACAGTTTCCGCTGCTTCCACTGGCTATACTGACAAATCTCATAATTTCTTCTTATGCCTTTCTTACTTGAGCCACCGTACCTGTCCCAGATGGCTCTATAAGCCATTGTAACAAGCCGTCATGCAAAAGTCAATTGTTTTGTTGCCTATACGAAAGCCCTTCGGTGCAATGGTTTCGTCAATCTATGGCAATGATTCTCCATCATTTTGTGCTTTTCAGATATTTTTTCTTATTTTATTTCATGGTACAATTCCAGATATAAGTAATAATGTAACTTTTCAAATTTAAGGGAGGTATTTTTTATGAACTGGAATCCAACATGGATCTGCCCTGCAAATGATCTGGGCGATCCCGCTGCCGTTTTTGGCACATCTTTCGTCTTTGAAAAAAAGATTACACATGCAAATTTGACAATAACTGCCCTGGGCGTGTATGAGGCTAGATTAAATGGCAGACGTGTCGGTCAATTTGTTATGGCTCCAGGCTGGACAAGCTATCACAAACGCCTGCAATATCAGGAATATGATATCACTGATCTTCTGACAAACGGTAAAAATGAAATTGAGGTTACTGTTGGAAAGGGCTGGTATAGAAGTCCGCTTCCTGGATGGCTTGGCTGTGCATATCAGGATGAGCTTCGCTCTCGCCCATGTGGCCTTGCTGCACAGATTGCACTTACCTTTGAAGACGGCAGCAGCAAAATCTTATCTACTGATGAAAGCTGGAAGGTTTCGGACGGTCCTGTACGTTTCTCTGAAATTTATGATGGAGAAATTTATGATTCAGCAAAGACTCCGTTGCTTGATCAGCCAGTTACCATATTTGATGGACCAACAGATACATTGATTTTGCAGCAGGGTGAGGAAGTTTGCGAGCAGGAACGCCTCGCTGTAAAGAAAGTATTTGTTACTCCAAATGGAGAAACTGTTCTTGATTTTGGTCAAAACATGACCGGCTATGTAGAGCTATTTGTAAACGCAAAGGCTGGTGACTGTGTAGACCTTTCTTTTGCCGAGGTAATGGATAAAGAGGGTAACTTCTATACAGAAAATTATCGCGGTGCAAAAGCACAGTATCACTATATCTGTAGTGATGGTGTACAAACCTGGCATCCATCACTTACTTTCTATGGTTTTCGATATATTCGCATCAATGACTTCCCAGGCGGCATTGACTGCGTAAAGCCTGAAAATTTCACGGCTATTGTCGTTCATTCTAATATGAAACGAACTGGATTTTTAAGCAGTTCAAATGCTATGCTAAATCAGCTGTTCTCTAATATTATATGGGGACAAAAGGGTAATTTTTTAGATGTTCCAACTGACTGCCCACAGCGCGATGAGCGTCTTGGCTGGACTGGTGATGCACAAGTTTTTGTACGCACCGCCTGCTTAAATTATGATGCTGAAAAATTCTTCACAAAATGGCTGGCTGATCTGGCATCTGATCAGCACGATGATGGCTATGTTGGTCATGTTATCCCAGATCTTTTACAAAATCCACATGCCAGCAGTGCATGGGGTGATGCTGCTGCCATATGCCCATGGCAGGTTTATCTGGCATTTGGCAACAAGCAAATTTTAAAGAACCAATATCAGAGTATGAAAAAATGGATTGATTATATCACTTCCACTACCACCACAAAATATCTCTGGACAGGAGGAACACATTACGGTGACTGGCTTGGTCTTGATGCACCATCTGGCAGCTATAAGGGTTCAAGCAATGAAGACTTTATCGCCTCTGCCTTCTACGCTTATTCGACAAGCCTTGTAATTCAGGCTGGAACCGTACTCAGAGAGGATGTCAGTGAACTAAGTACACTTTATGAAAATATTGTAAACACCTTCCAAAAAACATGGCCAACATATAATACACAAACCGAATGTGTCTTAGCTGCTCACTTTAAGCTGGCAAAAGATTGTCAGGCAACAGCTGATCAGTTAGCTGATATGGTTCGCGCCTGCGGTACAAAGCTTCAGACTGGATTTGTCGGCACTCCATACTTGCTGCATGTATTAAGTGATTATGGTCACACTGATCTGGCATGGGATTTACTTCTTCGAACTAAATATCCATCCTGGCTGTATCCAGTCACAAAAGGAGCTACCACCATCTGGGAGCACTGGGACGGCATTATGGAAGACGGAAGCTTCTGGAGCAAGGATATGAACTCCTACAATCATTATGCTTATGGCTCCGTTGCTGACTGGGTTTACGGTGTTGCAGCCGGCATTCTTCCAAGAAAGGATGCACCTGGCTATGCCAATGTTACAATTGCACCACATCCAGATAAGCGTCTTGACTGGCTGCGCGCCGAATTAGACACCCGCCATGGCCATATCAGCTCCTTCTGGACAAAGGAAGATGATTCCTGGCGCTATGAGATTACCGTACCAGTCGAAGCAGACATTGTAATTGATGGTGTATGTCATAGTGTACGGGCTGGATCTTACTGCTTCTACAGCGATCAGAAAAACGCTTAACATTCAAACTTGTACAAAAAATACCCACATACTTTCCAAAATAAAATAGGAAGTATGTGGGTATCGCATTTGTTTCAAAATGCTGTATTTATCTGTATTTTTTCATCTGTCGTTCAATCTGTGCCTTCGTCTCCTCAATGCTGTGACTATTGTCAATCACAACACGACTCTCGGCACGAAATTGCGCATCACTTTTTTGTCTTGCAATGGTCTGACGGCAACGCTCCTCGCTGTAGCCTCTTGACTCCATGATACGTTTTATGCGCGTCTGCTCATCGGTGTAAATGTACCAAACGTCATCGCACAGCGGGATCAGATGACCTTCTGAGAGAAGCGCAGCCTCAATCACAATCAGCGCATCTGGCTCTTTGTCGCGTATTTCCTTGATCATCCACTCAATACGTACTCTTACATTTGGATGAGTAATCGCATTAAGGCGAAGCGTCTCAAGCGGATTTGAAAATGCTGTTGCTGCCAGTTTTTTTGTATCAATCGTCTGATCTTCATTTAAAATTTCTTTTCCAAATGCATTAACGATATTGACATAATTAGCCTCTCCCGGCTGCATAAGCTCTCGTCCGACCTCATCAGCTAAAATTAATTTTGCATTATACTCTTTTTCTAGGATTGCAAGCACCGAAGACTTTCCGGCGCCGACACCTCCTGTTATTCCAAGAATCATTATTACTCTCCCTTACTTTGTTTCGTACCAGCTATTCCCCACAGACACAGACACTTCAAGCGGCACGCGAAGATTCGCTGCTGACTGCATCTGCTCAACAAGAAGTGTCTTAACTGCCTCACACTCCGCTGTTGGTACCTCTAGCAGCAGCTCATCATGCACCTGAAGGACGATTCTGGACTGCAGTTTTTCTTCTTTTAGACGTTTGTTTACTTTTGTCATTGCAATTTTCATAATGTCAGCTGCCGTTCCCTGAATAGGTGAATTCATCGCAATTCGCTCTCCAAACTGACGCTGCATATAGTTGGAAGATTTAATTTCTGGTATTGGACGTCTTCGTCCAAACATTGTCGTAACATACTCATCTGTATGACCCTGCTCTACCATACGATCAAGGAAGGCCTTGATTCCAGGATAGGCATTGAAATAGTGCTCAATATATTCCATCGCTTCCTTGCGTGAAATACTTAAATCCTCACTAAGGCCAAACGCACTAATTCCATAAACAATTCCAAAATTAACAGCCTTTGCATTTCGGCGAAGCTGCGGTGTAACTTCTTCAAGCGGAACATGGAATACCTGGGAAGCTGTCAGTGCATGAATATCCTGTGCACTGCGGTATGCCTCAATCAGTCTCTCATCACCAGACATGTGAGCAAGCACACGAAGCTCAATCTGCGAATAGTCAGCATCAATAAATACACACCCATCCTTTGGCACAAAAACCTTGCGGATGGCTCTGCCTAACTCCATGCGAACTGGAATATTTTGAAGATTTGGCTCTGTGCTGCTGATGCGGCCTGTTGCCGTGATCGTCTGGTTAAATGTTCCATGTATACGACCATCCTGTGCAATACATGAAGCAAGACCCTCCGCATATGTCGATTTTAATTTTGTCAGCTGACGATATGACAATACTTTTTCTACAATTGGATAATCTGTTGACAGCTTCTCTAACACTTCTGCTGCAGTCGAATATCCGCTCTTTGTCTTCTTTGCACCTGGAAGCTTTAAATCCTCAAACAGCACTTCTCCAAGCTGTTTTGGAGAAAGAATGTTGAACTCTTTTCCTGCAAGTGCATAAATTTGAGACTGAAGTGATTCAATTTCTCCAGTTAAATCCTCTCCATAGCTTTTAAGTGCTTCTTTTTGCACAGCGATCCCTGTCTGCTCCATGCGGCAAAGATCAAAGACAACTGGCATCTCGATATCTTTATACAGCGCGCTCATATCCTCTTCTTCGAGCTGTTTTTCAATAACAGGACCACAAAAAAGTGCTGCCGCTGCCTGATGACACACATACGCATCAAATGATGGCTGCATTGATGCCATCTCCAATACTGTCTTTCCAAACAAATCCTGGTAGGACGGCAGTTCCTTTGATGCATAAGTTCCTGCAATCTTTTCAATAGGATAGCTTCCCGTAAGAGGATCCAGCAAATATGCTCCTATTGAAACATCACGAAGCGACTGATGATAAAAGGCATCAACACCCTGTGGCTTATGATCTGTCATATAATGAAGGAACTGCTTTGCATCAGGTACATACATTGTCTTGCAGGAGGCTGCCAGTTCATCAGCAAAACCTGTCAAAAGATCTTTTGTGATAAAATTGATTACTGGAAAATAATATCCCTTTGTCCCTGCTGCCACTGCCATTCCTACAATATTATCCTTCGTTCCTGCAAATGAAAGACCAAGCATTTTTTCTTTTTTGAGCGCACGAATCACTTCAAAGCTTTCATTCATATCCTCTACGCGCTCAAGCTCAAGCGTTTCAAATACAGATGGCTGCTCTTCTTCATCAAAATCAAGACGGACACTATGAAATTCAAGGCGATCAAGCTCCTTTTGAGCAGCTGCCTTGTCAATATGAGTACGAAAATGCTCAAGCGACTCTGTAATCGGAATGTCTGTCTTGATTGTTGCAAGCTTCTCACTTAAAAAAGCAGCTTTTTTTCCAACAAGCTCTGTATCACTTTCCTTTAATAAGTAAGCAAGAGGTGAACGCTTTAAATCAAGCTTTTCCTTCCAATATTCCTTAATCGCCTTCTCGCCGGCTTTGTCCAGATTATCAATTGCCTCATATAGCTTTTCAACAGTACCATACTCTTTAATCAACTTTACAGCGGATACAGCTCCTACACCTGGCACACCAGTTATATTGTCTGATTTATCACCTGCTAATCCCTTTAAAGAATTAACATGGCACGGCTCAATTCCAAATTCTTCCTCCACCAGCTGTGGATTAAACGGAAACACACGATCCGGGATTGCCATATCTTCTTTTTTCATATGATATTTATCAAAAATTTCCTGTGTCTTTTCAGCACTTGAATGCATTAGCCACAATGTAGTATTGTCTGTTACAAGCTGAAGATAATCATTATCCTTTGTCAAAATTTTGACTGGAAGCTGTGATTCAAATTTTTTCGCCATGGAACCACATAAATCATCTGCCTCAAAGTGCTCATCCATAAGCTGGCAGATTCCCATATTTGCAAGAACCTCCTGGCAAAGCGCAAACTGCTCCCTTAATGGCTCTGGAGTCTCAGAGCGATTACCCTTATAATCTGCATAAAGTTCACGCCTAAATGTATCTCTTGTCAAATCCCATGCCACAGCCAGATACGCCGGCTTTTGTTCTTTTATTATTTTAAACAGGTATCTAAGGAAGCCAAATATGCCATTTGTATAAACTCCCTTCGAGGTCATCATAATTTTATGATACCATGCCTCTTTTTCCTCCTGCTTTTTCGCATACAAAATCTCTCTTGGCAAGTTGCCAAAGTACTGCGTCGACAGCAGGCTCGAGCCGTCTATTAACAGCAAATAGTCTCCCATGTTCCCTCCTAAAATTTTTATGATGTATCCACGAATTGCTCCGTTGCTATGCAACTTTCGCAATTCTAAAAACATTCGGATTCGCTGATTTTCCTTGAAAATCGCTGCATCCTCATGTTTTTGCGGGTCCCAAGCTCAAAAACCTAATCGTGCAAGCACGAACGGCTTTTGGAGCTTTTGACCCTGGTATCATTTCATTTAAAACCAACGCATGATCTGCAGCATAGATACAGCTGCCGCTGCAACTGTTGCTGCTGTCAATGCAATATGATGAAGCCACTGAATAAACAGACCTGCACGAACCTGTCTGGCCACTTGGCTCATATCATGCTCAAACTGCTGCTTTAAGTTATATGTCTTAAAGCGATCCTGATCCATTCCGTCGATTGCAGTACGAACCGTATAATAAATTTCCAGATCCTCTCTGCAGCCGGAACATTCTTTGATATGCTTTAAAAAATGATCGGTCTCCTCCAATGAAAGAGCACCCTCCAAAAAAGGAACCATCATACGGTTCGCAGTTTTACAGTCCAAACAATCCCCTCTTTTCTATCAGGCAATGACGTATTGCAAAAACGCCTCCATCTGGTCCTTTTCGCTAAACTTAGCAATATACATCTGGTCTCCCATGCCCTGTGCTAAAACAGCCGGCATACGGTCACTCATCGTGATATTTGCACGATAACGTGACAAAATCTCGTTATGAGCATTCTTATGCGGATTACAATCGCGTCTTCCCACATATATGCAATAGAACTTATCTGCATACTCAGACAAAGTACAGCGATCAAACACGATCATATCTGCCCAGATCTTATACACATTTGTACTGTTTGCATAATTAAGCATATCTGGTGTGAAACCGCCGCTTGGACGCATATTGACTTCAAGCGCAATTATCTCACCTTTGTTTGCCACACCCGGCATATCCTTATTCAAACGGAAAAACTCAAAATGAATAAAGCGGCTCTTTACATCAAATGCTTTCACGCATCGTCTTCCTGCATCGCGCACATCATCTGGCAGCTGCTTTTCTATGTAAAAATAAGCATCCGCCTTATTATTTACAATATCCATAATGGAAACAGGCGTCACATTTCCAGATTCAAAAAGAACATCTCCCTTGCTGTTAATAATCGCATCATAAGAACAGATTGTGCCATCTACATATGGCTCTGCTAAATATCCTTCTCTGTCTGCTTCTGCAAAAAATTGATCAAGCTCCTGATCATTTGAGATGCGATAAGTATTTTGTGCACCGACACCATTATCTGGCTTTACTACAATCGGATATCCATACTTTGCTGCAAAAGAAAAGCAGCCTTCGCGAGAGCCAATACGATAGCACTCCACTGCCGGAATACCTGCCTTTTTGTAATACTCCTTCATGTGCTTCTTGGACTTAAAAGTCTCAATCTCATTTAGCTGAAAACCACTTGTGATATGAAAATCTGTGCGCAGTCTGGCATCCTGTGTCAGCCAGTACTCATTATTGCTCTCAAGCCAGTCAATACGGCCATATTTAAAGGTGAAATAAGCGACTGCGCGCATCATCTGATCATAGTTTTCCATGGACTCTACCTTATAATACTCGGTAAGTACATTTTTTAAACTATATGGCAAGGAATCATAGGCACTGTCACCGATTCCTAAAACGTTTACTCCGTTATTCTTCAGTTCCGCACAAAAATGATAATAGTTGGTTGGAAACTGAGGCGATATAAAAATAAAATTCATAAAGATGTCCTCCCAAAGTTGTTGCAGTTCACGCATAGTATACGTCAAACTTTTTCGATTTGCAAGTAATGATTCCTTTTGCCCATTCTGGAAGTTCTGGCTTAGTAATACCATACCAAAAGTCCTTTAGTCTTGCTGCCATCTCGCGAAACTCTCTGTACAATTGCCCGCGGTAAACAATATCGCTGTCTGCTGACACGCCATATGCATTAAGCCCCATACGCTGTGCCAAATAAAGTGCGCGGTAAAGATGATAGCTTTGAGTCACAATTACAATTGTTGATCCCTTATTAAAAAATTCCAGACTGTGCACAATGGTATCATATGTATTTAAACCAGTATGATCCATATATACCTCATCTGCTTCAATCCCGCCTGACACCGCAAGTTTTTTCATAACGGATACTTCATCGTAATCTTCATTTAAATTATCTCCACTGACAAGCATTTTTTTAGCAGAAGCTTCCTTATAAAAAGAAATCGCTGTCTGCATTCGATCATTCAACATTGGACTTGCTTCCTTATTTGGTCTTACTGCACAGCCCAAAACAACAACACCATCTGCTTTAAAATTTGCCCACTGATCTTTTTTTAAAATACGCCCTTTTGTCCCCCATACCATATAGACATTGATTGCTGCTGCCCCTATTGCTAAAACAATTATAACAATAACTATCAGGCAAAACAGCTGTCTGATTTTTGCGCGCATAAAATTTTCTCCTTTAATATTGACCAGTATCTTCATCCCAGTTTAAAAAGAGCCGGATTGCTCCGGCTCAAAGCTCAATTCTAATTAGAACGTTTTATTTTGTTCCGAAGATACGGTCGCCTGCATCGCCAAGACCTGGGCAAATGTATGCATTCTCATTCAGCTCGCGATCTACATGTCCAACATACAGCTGAATGTCTGGATGTGCCTTCATTAGTCTTTCGATACCTTCTGGTGCTGCGATTACGCACATAAACTTAATCTTCTTTCCACCATGCTGCTTAATAAAATTAACTGCCTCAACTGCTGATCCGCCAGTTGCAAGCATCGGATCTACAACAACTATAGTTCTCTGCTCAATTGGTGACGGCAGCTTACAGTAATACTCATGCGGCTCGTGTGTAACCTCATCACGATACAGACCAATATGACCAATCTTTGCACTAGGAGTAAGTGCGGTAATACCGCTTACCATTCCCAAACCAGCTCTTAAAACAGGAACAATTGCTAACTTCTTTCCTGCAATCATAGGTGTCATACATGTTTCGATAGGTGTCTCAATCTCTACATCCTCAAGCGGCAGATCACTCAATGCCTCATATCCCATCAGCATTGCAATCTCCTCAATAAGCTTACGGAACTCATTTGTTCCTGTATTTTTATTTCTCAGCATAGAAATTTTATGCTGAACCAGCGGGTGACTATTTACGTATACATTACTATACTCTTTATACATTTTTTCTTCCTTTCTGAGTTTTATCTCACGTTTCTTTGGCTATCATATCATTCTTTTATATTTTCTTCAACTATTTTCAAAAAAATGCTTGCTTTTTTTTGAAAAGCATGGTATTATTTACATGTTGTCAGCCGGTGTGGCGGAATGGCAGACGCACGTGACTCAAAATCACGCGGAGCGATCCGTGCCGGTTCGAGTCCGGCCACCGGCATCAAAAAGGTGTTCATGAGTAGTTTTACTTGTGAACACTTTTTTTTATTACATTTAACATAACGATTAGTATCACTTAAGCAATAACTTTCTTAATTTTGTGGAGGTATACGTAAATATGATATTAAAACCCAAAATACTAAAAAATGTAAAAGATGTTGAATATATGGATGACTTCGATGACTGGTATATCTTTAAAGAAAATTCGTCAGACTACGCAGAGCTTCCGAAAAATATGATTTTCTACGGTCCACCTGGAACTGGCAAAACATATCACACTCTCCTCTATGCTGTTGCAGTCATTGAGGAAAAGTCATTATCAGATATTGTGAATGAACCTTTAGAGGATATAATAAAACGCTATCATCACTATAAGGCAGATGGGCTAATTGAATTTACCACATTCCATCAATCATACAGCTACGAAGAATTTATCGAAGGCATTCGTCCCGTAATGACTAGTGACAGCGATAATGTGATTTCTGATGTTAAATATAAAGTCTCCTCTGGCCTTTTCAAGAATTTCTGTGACCGCGCAAAGCAATCGATTCAAACTAATCACGTTTTTATTATTGATGAGATAAACCGCGGCAATATTGCAAAGATTTTTGGTGAGCTTATCACGCTGATTGAGCCTTCAAAACGAATTGGGCAGTTGGAAGGAACTTATACTCGACTTCCATATTCAAAAGAGTCTTTCGGTGTTCCTGACAACATTTACATAATTGGAACAATGAATACAGCAGACCGTTCCATCTCTACAATCGACACTGCTCTTCGCCGTCGTTTTCAATTTAAAGAAATGCAGCCTGATCCATCAGTTCTAAGCGAAATTTATGTTGAAGAGCTTTCAATTCAACAACTTCTCTCACACATGAATCAAAAAATCAGCGTGCTTTACGACCGTGAGCACACAATTGGTCATGCTTATTTCATGCCGTTAAAGAACAATCCAACAGTTGAAACGCTTGCTTCTATTTTTAAAAGTGCAATTCTCCCTCTACTGCAGGAGTACTTTTATGAGGACTATGAAAAAATTCGCCTTGTACTTGGAGACAATAAAAAGGTAAATGAGAGCGAACAGTTTATTATTAAAAATGTGGTTGACTATGATGCACTTTTTGGCAGCACAGATTTTGATCTTGGCGATTCCTTTCAATATAAAATAAATGCAGCGGCTTTTTCAATAATTAAAGCATACCATTCTATTTAAAATCTATTTTTTTAAAGTTGAAAGGATCATATATGTCAAAAACAATTTATCAGATAAGCGAATATGGATCTTTTATCACAGGCAGACAAATAGAGGGATACACTACTCTGCCGCCTACCATATTTGAGCAGCTGGAAAACTTTATTCTCTCCAGTAAAAATGTAAGCTCCACTCATACGTTTCATAAGTTTTTCGGCACAAGCAGTGACACAAATGCCTTAGAGCTAATGGGGATTTCATTCAGAAAAGAAATCGGCAAAATTATAACTGCCAAAAACTATATCGGTGTTATTACATTCGATGATGGCACTGCCATTGAAATCTTACCAAAGATTGTCTCTAACACGCAAAAAAGCAATCAAAAAATCAAAAAACTTGTGACAGACATGATCAAATCACTCACGAATATCTCATATAAAAGCTTGCAAGTTACAGATGTCGATATTGAAAAAATGCCGATTTTGGATATCTTCATACGAATGTTTATCGTTGAAGCATTTTGTTTGGCAAAACATGGACTGCGCAGCAACTATGAAACCATAGCTGAAAACAGATCTTATTTTAAGGGAAAAATTTTGTTTCCTGAGCAGCAAAAATACAATATTTCCCACAAAGAACGTGTTTTCACAGAATCTGATGAATTTACACCTAACTGCCCTGAAAACAGACTGATCAAATCGACATTAATGCTTTTATATAAACAAACACGCTCTTTGAGAAACAAGAACGATATAAAAACATTGCTTGCTGCTTTTAGTAATGTCCCGTTTTCTACAGACTATGCCAGTGATTTTTCAAAAATAGGACTTGATTACAATTCAAAAAACAATGTGAACTTTAAAAATAAAAGTCATAGCAGGGACTATTCCACACTCCTTCTATGGTGCCAACTTTTCTTGAGTGGAAAAAGTTTTTCTTCGTTTTCTGGCTCTGGTGCTGCATTTTCTCTTATGTTTCCTATGGAAACACTATTTGAGCGCTATGTTGCCGTGCAGTTAAAAAAATTTCTACCGGCAGAGGATTTTTCAATCTCCATACAAGATGCCACACATTATCTGTTCACACAGCCTAATAAGAAATTTATATTACGGCCAGATATTGTAATCACCAGAAAACATGACAACGCCATTTTTATTTGTGATACGAAATGGAAACTTCTCTCCAGCCAAAAAGTAAATTGGGGGATCTCTCAGGCGGATATGTACCAGATGTATGCATACCAGAAAAAATACAATGCCAAAAACATTACAATGCTCTATCCAATGACTGAAAAAGTCAGTCAAAAGATAGAGCATGAAAAAGGAATCAAGTTTACTTCAGATGATGGTGTGATCGTTAGGGTACGATTCATAGATTTGTTTGACATCAAAAAAAGTTTAATAGGATTGATGGACCTGTGACAAAAGCATTATAATGTACGCAGGAAATCTTCGATGAACCAACTCTCATACAGATGAGCTTTGATATTTGGATGAGAGTTTCTTCCTCCCACCTTAAATGCTTCCATGCGAAGCTCTTTTGCACGATCACAATGAGCAGGGTTTGTAGAGCGATGCATCATTGGTGTTCGCTCATCTCCGTTTAAGTCGATATATGGAATGCCCCATTTCTTTGCCACCTCAATGGTTGCCAGACGATAATCATCAGTCTCACATCCATTTGACACTAAAATGCCAATATGTGCATACGGATGATGCGCAATCAGATATTCCAAAACAACATTCCAAGCACCATAAAATGTAGTATTATCAGTATCATCAATCGTGCCCAAATGAATTATTCCTGTCTGATCTTCGCCATCGCTTCCTGTTGATGATGGTCTGTGGTGTGAATCATTGATTCCGTAGTACAATGTGATGTAATCAACATCCTCATCAATAGTCTTATAAATTCCATTGGAAAATGAATTGGAAAAAGTGCCTGGAATAGGCGGCATCGCCATTGTCTGGCCACCTACTGCCAAATGCTGCACTGTCATCTGATTTCTTTCAGCTATTAAATAACCATATGTCTTATATTTTCCGGCAAACGGACCATCTTCAAATGTCTCGCTATATCCTCCAGAAAAATCTCCATTTGTAAAACTATCACCGCAAACTGCCCATTTTTTTCCATAAAGAATATTTGTGTTATCCATTTTTTCTCCTTTTCGTTAAAAATGCATCGCTGCAAGACGCTCATATGACAATGTTCCACCAAACAAATCAAGTGCACTTCCAATTGTCATATCAATCTTTCCTTTGCCCAGTTTTTTGAGAAGCTCAATATCATCCCAACTATGAACTCCTCCGGCATATGTAACAGGAATACCGTCATAATCAGACAGCATCCTAACAAGTCCCGTCTCTATTCCTCCATTTTTGCCTTCTACATCGACAGCATGTACTAAAAATTCATCACAATATGCAGACAGCTCCTCCAATAATGGCAGTGTAACTACTTCCTTTGTAAACTTCTGCCAACGGTCTGTCATGATACAGTAGCCTTCATCTATCTTTCTACAGCTTACATCAAGAACTAGCCTTTGTTTTCCAACTAACTGTGTCAGTTTTTTCAAACGGTCATACTGAATACATCCATCGTTAAACACATATGATGTGACAATTACATGAGATGCACCTGCGCGCAAAAAATCAAGTGCATTATCTGGAGTGATACCGCCGCCAGCCTGCAATCCTCCCTCATATGCATGCAGTGCTTCAAGTGCCTGCTTTTTTGTCTTTTCATAATACGGGGAGGACTGTGGATTCAAAAGAATCACATGTCCTCCCTGCAATCCGTCTTGCTTATAACGCTTTGCAAACCACGATGCATCACGATTTGCCACATAATTCTCTGATGCCTGATCATTCTCATCCTTCAAAGAACTTCCAACAATTTGCTTCACGATACCATTATGGATATCAATACATGGTCGAAATCTCATACTCTCACCTTATCCTGTCTGATCTATTATGTCAATGCAAAACGTCTGCATACCTTATCCGATACGGTTAATTCTGTGGATTCCCCACAAATTATCCCGTTTCAGATTCAGGTATTCATTGTACGCTCTCTCGAGTATCTGCTTTTCATTTGAAAACTTCAGCAGATGATACGCCTCATGATACTTATAATATCCGGAATCTACAAAATACTCTTCCTTCTGCGGCTTACTGTAGTAACTGTCTGCCATCATTAGATACCAGTGCACTTCTTTTTCTACAATATCCTGCGGTACATGGAATGTATACTCACTTACACCGATATATTTCACAATGGATGCCTCGACACCTGTTTCTTCCCGTACCTCGCGCAGCGCTGTCTGCCAATGCTCCTCTCCGGGTTCAACGGTTCCCTTCGGTAATACCCAGCCTTCATACTTGCTCTTGTAATTCTTATATAAGACTAAAATTTTACCGCGAAATATCACCACACCGCCACAGCTCGTTGCTTCTATCATTGCAATTCCTCCTGACTATGGTGTGTTTTGGCCAGGGCAAATCTCTGCCCTGGCATCATATAAAATAAGTATACTTGAAAATGCATACAGTTTCAAGGTTTTTTTTATCTGCTGAAATAATAATCAAAAATTTGTCCCGCAACCGGTGCTGCAACAATTCCGCCGGCACCGCCCTTTTCAATCATGACACATACTGCGATTTCACTTACATCATTTGTTCCATAACCACAGAACCATGCATGATAATTTTTTGTGGAATCATACTGCGCTGATCCTGTTTTTCCAGATACTCTCGCATATTGGCTGCCTCCGGCTGCTGCCGTTCCATTTGTAATAACATATGTTAGAAATTCATCCATCAGTTCTGCTTCTGCCTTTGTGCACACACTGCGCAGCGCCTTTGGCTTTGTCTGTTCTACAACATTTCCATCTGCATCCAGATAGTGATCTACCAGATAAGGTGTCATCATTACACCATCATTTGCGATAGCTGCATATATCATCAGATTTAATAACGGTGTTACAGTTGTTGTTCCCTGTCCAATGGCAAGCTGCATTCTTGACCACACGCTGTCATCTGAGGCAATATCAAAATGGCTCTTTTTGTACGGGAAATCCACCTGACTTCTGTCACTTTGATTGTATCCAAAATCCTCTGCCAGCTTCTGCCATTTTGTTGAATTAAGTGTCTGTGCTATCGTATCAAACGCGCCATTGCACGACATACCTAAAATTCCATAAATATCCAGTTCTCCATGCGCAACACCATCATGACAGTTTACAACGTAATCACCGTTTGTATATGTTCCGGTGCAAGTATAGTGAAAATCCTGCCATGTATCTGGATTTTCACGAATATATTCAAGCAATGTAATAAGCTTAAAGGTAGATCCCGGAGGATAAGTTCCCTGCGTTGCATGATTCATCATGTTCTGCGTTGTATTTTCCTCTGATGTCAGCCAGCTCCATTGCTCCTCTACTGTGTTTGGATCAAAATTAGGCGAAGAAACCATAGCCAAAATCTTTCCAGTAGATGGCTCCACCACAGTAATTGAGCCTGTCTTTCCATCAAGTTGTCTATAACAAAAATCCTGCAAACCAGAATCAAGTGTTGTCACAAGCGTATCTCCCTGTGTCTTAACACCAAGAAACTCATTTTTTAACTTTGTCCAAAAATCAACATGACTTGTCAGAAGATTTAACTTCTGAGTATCTTCAAGACCATAGCCACCAAGCACGGAATAACCTACTGTATGCGCATACCAATTTGTGTATGGATATGCGCGCACCTCAGTTCCATCCTCTCTTGTCTGCGTAGTCGCCACTACAACACCATCACTTGTAACAATATCACCCTTTCGAATCAGCTGTGCCATATTTTGCTGTCTTGTATTATATTTACTTGAAAGAACATCATCCTTTCCTTTCACCTCAAAATAAATAAAATACAAAAGCATTGCACCAAGCAGTGATACTAAAATTGTACCTGCCACTTTAATTTCATACTGGCGGCTTGTCGGCTTTTTTTCTTTTTTTACCCCTTTTTTAGTGGTGTTTTTTACTTTTTTCTGCGCCTTTGGTTCTTGTTTTATTTCTTCTTGTTTTATTTTTTCTTTTTTGATTTCTGGCTTTTGCTCCTGTTTCTCTTCAGCTGTTTCTTCATTCTTTTTTTCTGGTTTTACTTCTTCGTTTTTCTTTACAGCTGCTTCTTTCTCGTTAATAATGGACTCTTTCTTTGATTCTCTCAAGTCTTTCCACCTCATTCTGACGTTTGATATACAGTTCCTGCATGATTCCAAAAATAATAAATGTACTTAACACAGAGCTTCCTCCATAGCTGACTAGTGGAAGTGTTACACCTGTAAGCGGAATAAATTTAATTCCGCCTCCGATTGTCAAAAAGACCTGTGTGCCATATATGGCTGTAAGACCAATTCCAATCAGCTTATAAAATGGAAGATACAGCTCTGCTGCGACTGCAATAAACATTAACAGACATGCAATACAAATTAAAATCAGACAAATGCCAATGATACCGCCAAGCTCCTCGCAGACTGCTGTAAAGATACAGTCCATGATAACCTCTGGTGTTTTAGATGGCTGTCCTTTGTAAAGTCCCTGTCCGAACCATCCGCCTGTTCCAATTCCAAACAAGGAATTTCCAATCTGATTTCCTTTTCCGTAAAAATCAGCAAATGGATGAAGCCATGTCTGAACACGCACACGCACATGGGCAAACAGATAATACGCTGCGATGCAGGCAAAAAAGCCGACAATCAATCCAATAAAAAGATAAGCTTTCTGTTTCGTTGCCACATATAACATCATCAAGTAAGAAACAAAGAAAATGAGTGCAGCACCAAGGTCTCTTGAGGCAACAAGAATTATTCCGTGAACTGCTGCGATTACTGCCGACAAAAGTACACGCTTTATATCTGTGCGCTCACGAAGCAGTACCGCAATCAGCAATACAAAGCTTATCTTTACAAACTCAGACGGCTGAAAGCTGAAAAATCCCAGATTGATGTAAAGATTTGCACCTCTTGTAATTTTACCAAGCACAAGCACTATGCCAAGCATCAAAATACCGATGATGCCCATCACAATTGCCCAGTTACGTGCAGCCTTCAGTTTTGCAAACATTTTGGGAACTATTAGTGTAAGCACAGAGGAACCTACTACTATAATATACTGCTTTATTGACTGTTTTGGATTTAGCCTTGTAAGCAGTATAAAACCAATTGACAAAAACATAAGCATATGGCTTAGCAGCGCTAAATTTGCTTTTTTGTACATATGGCGGTATACAAGTAGATACACCATAAAATAAAGCATAATAGCTGCATAGTAGCCCACTATCAGTATGCTTCTCTCTTTCACTGCGATCACAGCAAAACCTAATGTCAAAAATGAAAAGGTCAAAAGGTTCATTCCCCAATAACACCCTCTCATATTTTCAACACTCTTATATCGAAGTGACCAAAATGCCAGCACCGTATATAAGATCATCACAATGATCATCGAATATTTACATACACTCGTTAATAATGTTGTCATCTATTCTTCCCTTTCGTTGTCTAGTATACTGCTGACCTTTTTTTACTCAGCGCCTCTTTTATAATGACCGCGTGTTGTATTTTCAAGTTTTGCCGACGTCTTTCCTGTCTTAGCAAGCTCTTTGTATACAGCTAATACCTCTGCCATCTGCGTTTGTGTTTCTGTAGTAAAACTTAATCTTACACTGCGAAGCGAAAGTGTACGCACAGACGACCACTGATCGGCCAGAGACAGCGGCAGACTGTTATAAATCACGTTATAACATTCCCTGCAATTATTTTTAACAGGAAAACGGTTTCTCATTCGGTCTACAAGTGTCAGTTCTACTGGCTGTTTTTTACATCCAATCGTATTTTTACAAATACACTGTGCAGACACCATCATTGGAATCCTGCCATACACAATAAGTTCGCTTGTCAAATCTGCCGATGCCTCCAACTCTTTTCTATTTAGCTCAACAGAAAGCGTCCTGTATTGATTTCCCCATGAAGAAAGCTCCTTCGCAGCCTGTGTATTCCAGCTATACAGACTATGATCCGCTGATACCTTTCCTGGCAGCAGATATTTCTGCGCAAATAGCCACGCCTCCGGCGTAGAAGCCAAAATGCCATCAAAGCCCGCGTCACTAATGATTTCTTTATGCTCTAAATACCATGGCTCATTCTCCTGACGAAAGACCTTTGGCAAATATAAGAAACACATTTTTCCTGCCTGATGTGCTTTTTGCACGAATTTCTCATATTGATCTGGCTCACATATATGACTGTCAATTGTCACCTGACTAATCCAATCCTGCGATAAAAGCACTTCAAATTGCTCTTTTGTCTCAGCCGATGCATGCCAAATCAATGCCAAACCTTGCACATCTGTCACTGTCTTCTGTGCTTTCTCTTTGAAAGTCTCTCCTGATATGACAGATTCTCTGTGCCATACTTTAAGAAGCTCATCTTTGATTGACTGTACTCCTGCTCTTCTAAGCTCGTTTAGCACACCAACTGGGCAAAATGATGCTTCATCTGTCTCAATCGTAAGAGACTCCCATGAAAAATCAGTATCGCCAAGCTTTTCCATTTGCTTTTGAATCGCTTCCTTTGTGAGCGGGCGGCTTTTTGCTTCCTGCACCATACCTGCACTGACAGTAATCTCTTTTTTTTGCAGCACGCTCACATGACCATCTTCACACGCTGCAGCCGCAGTCACAGATAGTATAGCAGGTTTTCCCTGATAAATCTTTACCGTTCCTTTTATATTTTCTTTCAATTTTGTTCCAATATAGTCGGTACGGATCTTTTCAAGGAATACATCCTCTCCTGCACGAAAATCAGGTGCCGTATATGTTATCATGGAAGTGCCGTTATGTCTTGTATAATAGCCATCTGTAAATCCTTTTCTGTTAAACAGACCAAGCAAATGCTTCTTGTCTGCCTCAGACACACGATATGGCGCTTTTGGATTTGCCAGGTAACGATCAAGATACTTGCGGTAAATGCTGACTACACCTGCTGTGTACTCTGGCTTTTTCATTCTTCCTTCAATTTTAAGGGAATACACTCCTGCCTCTATAAGCTGCGGTAAAATTTCTATTGTACATAGATCCTTTGGACTTAAAATATAGCCCTTTTGCTGCGGCAAAATCACTTTTCCATTTTGTTCAACGCTATACGCCATACGACATGGCTGCGCACAGCGTCCTCTATTGCCGCTTCGTCCGCCTGCAATACTTGAAAACAGACACTGACCTGAGTAGCAATAGCAAAGTGCTCCATGCACAAAGCTCTCAATTTCCAGATCACAGCTTTTATGAATGCTGCGAATTTCATTAAGTGAAAGCTCACGTGGCGTTACTATACGCGTTGCACCGAGTTCTTTTAATTTTTCTGCTGAAAGCTCTCCGCTCATTATCATCTGTGTGCTGGCATGTATCGCAAGATCTGGAAACCACTCACGCACACGGCGAAAGACACCAAAATCCTGCACAATCACTGCATCGAGTCCCTGACAATAAAAAGGCAAAAGATACTCATACAGTTCATTCATTTCCTGTTCTTTTAATAACGTGTTGACCGTAAGATATAATTTTTTTCCATGCAAATGTGCATAATCAATCGCATCTAAAAGTGATTCACTCTCTGCATTGTCTGCATAGGCTCTCGCTCCAAAGCGGCTTCCGCCTATATATACAGCATCTGCACCTGCCGCAAAGGCCGCGTACATCGTCTCTACAGACCCGGCTGGTGCGAGCAGCTCTGCTATTTGTTTCATCTTTTATGCCTGCCTTTCCTTGTAAATTATCTTTAATTAATAACTATTGACTTAAAGCACAAAGCCCCGGCACACTGCCCGGGCTTTTCTATAGTTTATTTTTTCTTGTGTGCCGCTGCACTGTTTGCGAATGATCCATACGGCGGATATTGTTTTTTCTCTTGTGATGCCTGCGCGGTCTGTGTATTTTTTGCCTCTGCCTCTTTTGCTAACGACTGCAGATATGGACATACTGCCTGTGTCTTGGGCTTCTCCTGCAGCTGCTTTTTTAAGCTTGCTATTGTCATCTGCATATTGACCATCTCGCGCTTCATATTGTAAAATTCTGCTTCCTGCTGCTCGTACTTTCTTGTTGCTTCCTCTGCCTGCTGCTTCATGCGACAGTAATCATCTGCCATATTCATAAGCAAAATGATCTGGCGAAAAGCATTTGCCTGCTTGCTGTACGCTGACTGACGATGCAAAAGCTCCATTTTTTCATTAATATACTCTGCAAGCTCTCTTACGTAGGATGCATCCTGATCGGTGCTGATCTTATACACCTTATCTTCTATTATAACATCTGTACTATTTCTTTCCATGTTCTTAAAACCCTCAAAAATCTCATACTTTAGGCACCGGTCTGTGAAGGTGCTCATAAGCTAAACGTGTGATTGCTCTTCCTCTTGGTGTACGCTCGATCAGTCCGTTTTGAATCAAATATGGCTCATAAACATCCTCAATCGTGCCTGAATCTTCGCCTAATGCAGCTGCGATTGTATCTAATCCCACCGGACCGCCGCCAAACTTATCTGCAATTGTCTCTAAAATTGCGCGGTCTCCCTTGTCAAGTCCAAGGCGATCTACCTCAAGAAGATCAAGTGCATACTCTGCAACTTCTTTTGTGATAACACTGTCATAACGCACCTGCGCAAAATCACGCACACGCTTTAACAGACGGTTTGCAAGACGCGGTGTTCCTCTTGAGCGGCGGGCAAGCTCTAACGCACCTTCTTTCTCAAGCGTAACATTTAGTACATTAGCAGAACGCTCAAGCACTTGCACAAGCTCATTTGTCGTATAAAAATCAAGCTTATGCACAACACCAAATCTGTCACGAAGAGGTGCTGTTAAAAGACCAACTCTTGTTGTTGCACCCACTAATGTAAATTTAGGCAGATCCAAACGGATAGAACGCGCTGTCGCGCCCTTTCCGATCATTATATCAATCTCAAAATCCTCCATTGCCGGATATAAAACTTCCTCGACCTGACGGCTCAGGCGATGAATTTCATCGACAAAAAGCACGTCATTTTCAGATAAACTATTTAAAATAGCTGCCATATCGCCTGGCTTTTCAATGGCTGGGCCTGACGTAATTTTAATATTGCTGCCCATCTCATTTGCAATAATTCCGGCAAGTGTCGTCTTTCCCAGTCCCGGAGGACCATATAAAAGCACATGATCTAGTGCTTCTTTTCTCTTCTTCGCTGCCTCTATATATACTTTCAAAATCTCCTTGGCTTTTTCCTGTCCGATATACTCTGACAGATACTGCGGCCTGAGATGGTTTTCCAGCACGTTTTCATTTTCTTCAAGCTGGGTCGTGATAATTCTTCTTTCCATGTTGTTCCTCTGTTCTTTTCTTCGCAGTTATTCGGCCAGATATACAGCAGACACTGCAGACACAATTTCTGACACCGCGGTTTTTACAATGTTTTCTTTAACGCAGCCTTAATGATTGCTTCTGTACTTAGTGTCTCAATATCCTTAACTCCAGAGACTGCTTTGACTGCCTCAGATGCACTAAAGCCAAGTGCTGTCAATGCCTCAATTGCCTCAGCACGATTTGCATTAGTTTTCGAATCCACAGCACCAGCTGAAACCATAGCAGACTGCTCTCCAAGAGTATCTGCAAGCGAAATTTTATCCTTTAACTCAAGAATCATTTTCTGAGCTGTCTTAATTCCAATGCCAGGTGCCTTTGCAATCGTCTTTGCATCCTGTGCATAAATTGCAAAACGAAGTGTGTCCATTGACAATGCTGACAAAATGCCAAGTGCTCCCTTCGGGCCAATACCGCTGACACCAATCAGCAGCTCAAACATTTCCTGTTCCTCTTTACTTATAAAACCATATAGCTGCATAGCATCTTCCTTCACATGAAGATATGTATACAGTTTAAATTCGCTATTCTTTGCCGGAAGGCGATTCAAAACAGTCTCCGGTACCCGGATACAAAAACCAATTCCGCCGCACTCAATTACCACGGCATCTGTGCTGTGTCCGGCATATACTCCTGAAATATAGGAAATCATTTCATTCTCCTTTAATACACCCTCAAAACAAAAAGGCATGTTCGCTTTAGTATAACATGGAAAAAGGCGCTTGGCAAGATGAAAGAAAAGACGTGTATGAGATAAAAATCCCAACACGTCTCTCTTACACTATATTAATTTACAGATTCGCATATGTTTACAGATGTGCAGCTTACAGATGCAATACACGTTCCTTAATCTCTTGTGTTCTTCCTTGATTCCAGAACTGAGTTCCGATGTAGCCGCATGTACGTCTTGCGACATTCATCTTATCCTGATTGCGGTTTCCACAATTTGGACACTCCCATACAAGCTTTCCGTCATCATCTGATACAATTTGTATCTCTCCATTGTAGCCGCATACCTGACAATAATCACTCTTTGTATTTAACTCGGCATACATGATATTTTCATAAATATATTTCATGACAGAAAGAACAGCATCGATATTGTTCTGCATGTTTGGAACCTCAACATAGCTGATTGCACCACCTGGAGACAGCTTCTGGAACTGTGACTCGAACTTCAGCTTATCAAATGCATTGATCTTTTCTGTTACATGAACATGATAGCTGTTTGTGATGTAATTCTTATCTGTGATTCCAGGAATCAGTCCAAAACGCTTCTGCAGACACTTTGCAAACTTATATGTAGTGGACTCAAGCGGTGTTCCATACAAGCTAAAATCAATGTTATGCTCTGCCTTCCACTTTGCACATGCATCATTCATATGCTGCATAATCTCAAGTGCAAATGGAGTTGCCTGAGGATCAGTATGGCTTGTTCCTGTCATGTACTTAACACACTCACATAAACCTGCATAGCCTAAGGAAATTGTAGAATAGCCATTATACAACAGCTTATCGATTGTCTCGCCCTTCTTTAAACGAGCCAGTGCACCATACTGCCACAAAATCGGTGCAACATCAGACGGTGTTCCCTTTAAACGATTATGTCTGCACATTAATGCACGGTGACACAGTTCAAGACGCTCATCAAAGATCTTCCAGAAACGCTCCTTATCCTTTCCTGATGAACATGCAACATCAACAAGATTGATTGTGACAACACCCTGATTGAAACGGCCATAAAACTTTGGCTTATTATTTTCATCATGATATACAGTCAGGAAGGAACGACATCCCATACATGGATAGCAGTTTCCATCTTTGAGTTCCTTCATAACCTTCTCGGAAATATAATCTGGAACAAGTCTCTTCGCTGAACACTCTGCAGCAAGCTTTGTCAGATAATAATACTTGCTGTCCTCGTGAATATTATCCTCTTCGAGTACGTAAATCAGCTTAGGGAATGCCGGTGTAATCCATACACCCTTCTCATTCTTGACACCTCTGATACGCTGATGAAGCATCTCCTCGATAATCGCTACAAGATCCTCTCTTGTCTGACCTTCCGGTACCTCATCAATATACATAAATACTGTAATAAACGGTGCCTGTCCATTTGTTGTCATAAGCGTGATAACCTGATACTGAATTACCTGAACACCACGGTTAATCTCTTCCTTTACACGCTTTTCTGCGATAAGATTGATCTGCTCCTCTGTTACCGGGATTCCTGCTTCTTCCATCTCCTTGCGAACCATACGACGGAATTTCTCACGGCTGATCTGTACAAAAGGTGCAAGATGTGCCAGTGAAATACTCTGTCCGCCATACTGTGAACTGGCTACCTGTGCGATGGCCTGTGTTGCAATGTTACATGCAGTGGAAAAGCTCTTTGGCTTTTCAAGCATAGTCTCACTGATTACAGTGCCATTTTGCAGCATGTCCTCAAGATTAATCAGACAACAGTTGTGCATGTGCTGTGCATAATAATCTGTATCATGGAAATGAATGATTCCAGCATCATGTGCCTCCACAATATCCTCTGGCAGCAAAAATCTTCTTGTAAAATCCTTATTTACCTCACCTGCAATGTAGTCCCTTTGTACACTGTTTACAGTCGGATTCTTATTTGAGTTTTCCTGCTTTACCTCTTCGTTGTTGCACTCAAGAATACTCTTGATACGTTCATCAGTTGTATTGTGTGTTCTGGCTAACTCGCGCTCATAACGATACCTTACATAATTTCGCGCTACAGAGAAGGCCTGCTCACGCATAATGGCATTCTCCACAAGATCCTGTATTTCTTCCACGTTTAAGGAACGATTCACTGCAAGGCACTGCTTCTCTACTTTTTCCACAATATGAGCGATCTGATGATAGCTCAGTCTTTCAGCCTCAACCACGCTGTCATTGGCCTTTTTCACGGCCTGTGCAATCTTATTTGCGTCAAAGATTGCCTCTGCTCCGCTTCTTTTAATAATCTTCATTATGCAGCCCCCTTAATCAATTTGTTCCTCACCATTATACAACATCTTGTGTTTTTGTCAATGTATTTATACTGTATTTGGTGTCTATCGAATTCACAATTGTAGTGGGTGCTTTTGCAACTTTGAAAAAATTTTTCCAGTTTTTTCACGCAATACAAACCTGTGTTCCCTATATCGACAAAATATTATGATGTCTTTAGGGAACTTTTGTCATATCGTCTGACTATACTTTCTGTGTCTTCGAAATGAAAGACTTTCGATAATCGCTCGGTGAACATCTCATCACCTGATGAAATACCTTTCCAAAATAGGCAGGATTAGAAAATCCAACCATCTGGGCAATCGATGTGATGCTGTCTTCTCCCTTGATCAAAAGGGGCAGACTTTTCTCAATGCGGTATTCCAGCAAATATTCAAATATCGTCTGATTCATATGACGCTTGAAAAAACGGCAGCATTCACTCGCGCAGATATTAACATTTTCTGCGATAGCTCCAAGAGTCACATGCTCATGATAATGCTCCTGCAAATAAGTAATCGTCTTTCTAAGACGCTCAATATCTTTGTACTGAGCCGATGGATCTGGCGAAATTTCACTCCATACGTTTGTATACAATGTATTCCATATTTGCAAAAGTGTCTGACAAATTACAAGCTCAAATCCTGGCAAATGCCCCTCATAATCTGTCACAATAGTTTGAATCAACAAAAGTATCTGTTTTTGCCACTCAGTATCTGGCACAAGATGTAGTCCTCCAAGCAAATCATTTCTTGTTACAGGCTCTACATATTTTTTGTCAACTGCACTTCCCTCAAAGCCATAAATCATTCGCGGATGAAATGTAACGGAAAGATAGCGGCAGTCTCCCTGATTCAGCATATGACCAGTGTGAAGTGCATTTGCATTGCAAAAAAGTCCTTCTCCTGCCTTAAGGCAATATACAGTATCATTTACCTGATATTCGATTTGTCCCTCCTCAATATAAGTTAACTCCACCTCCGGATGCCAGTGCCAGGCAAATGCACCTCTCTCGTAATCAGACAGCACTTCATGGCTAACAAACACTGGAAATTCATAGCTTCCGTGAAATTTCAGTTCTTTTTTCTCATTATTAATTTTTAATTGCATAGAAACCTCAAGATACTTATAATTTTTTCGAAAATAGTTGTTGCCATACCATTCCTCTCTCATTATAATTGTAAGTAGAGGAAAGTCAAGACGATTTCCAAATGCACGTTAAGGCAATCGGCTAGCGCTGCGGCCAAAATTGTCTGTACGCCTACTAAATATTTTATTACACACGATACTACTATTTATTATTTATCGCAGCGCAGAAATGGGGTTATCATGAAGATTTTAGTTACCGGTGGCGCCGGCTATATCGGCAGCCATACCTGCGTCGAACTGTTGAACGAGGGATATGAGGTTGTCATCATGGACAACCTGTACAACGCCAACATAAAGGCCGTTGAACGCATTGAGCAGATCACCGGAAAGAAGGTTACTTTCTACCAGACTGACATGTTAGACCGTGAGGGTGTAAAGGCAATCTTCGATAATGAAAAAATTGACGCAGTCATCCACTTTGCAGGTCTCAAGGCTGTCGGCGAATCTGTTGTAAAGCCAATCGAGTACTACACTAACAACATGTCCGGCACACTGATTCTGTGTGATGAGATGCGCAATCACGGTGTTAAGAACATTATCTTTAGCTCTTCTGCTACTGTATATGGTTCTCCAGCTGAGATCCCGATTACTGAAAACTGCCCGAAGGGTACTGCAACTAACCCATATGGCTGGACCAAGTGGATGCTTGAGCAGGTATTAACTGATATTCACACTGCTGACCCAGAGTGGAATGTAATCCTGCTTCGCTACTTCAATCCAATCGGTGCTCATAAGAGCGGCCTGATCGGTGAGGATCCAAAGGGTATTCCGAACAACCTGCTTCCATATGTTGCTCAGGTTGCAATTGGAAAGCTTCAGTGCATCAACGTATTCGGAGATGACTACGATACACCAGACGGAACTGGTGTCCGTGACTACATCCACGTTGTTGATCTTGCAAGAGGCCATGTAAAGGCCATCCAGAAGTTAGCCGATAAGGAAGGTGTCAGCATCTACAATCTTGGTACTGGAAAGGGCTACAGCGTTCTTGATGTCATCCATGCATTCGAGAAGGCATGTGGCAAGAAGCTGCCATATGTAATCAAGCCGCGTCGTGCCGGTGATATCGCAACCTGCTACTCCAAGTGCGATAAGGCTGCTGCTGAGCTTGGTTGGACTGCACAGTACGATATCGACGAGATGTGCGCCGATTCCTGGAACTGGCAGACAAAGAATCCAAACGGATATAATGACTAATTTTACAAAAAGAAGGACCAATGGCTTTTTTGCCAAAGGTCCTTTTTTGTAACTATTTAGAGTCATATAGAATTGCTTGCTGTTAGTCAGCTCTTACAGTGCAGCAATTGCATCTGTCAATGCCTTGATCTGCGCATCATTTGTTGCCCAGCTTGTGCAAAAACGAACAATCGATTTGCCTTCTTTTGCTTCTCCCCAATATTCAAAGGCAAAATCTTTCGCCAGTGCTTCTTTTTGTGCATCTGTTAAAATCGGAAACTGCTGATTTGTCATAGAGCTTCCATACATGGAAATTCCTTTTTCCAAAAACGCCTTACGCAGAGTCATTGCCTTTTTTACAGCCTCGCCGCAAATCGCTTCATACAAACCGTCTGTAAACAGCGTATCAAACTGAATGCCTAACAGACGACCCTTTGCAAACATGCCGCCGCGCTGCTTAATCATATAGCGAAAATCCTTTTTAAGTGATTCCTTCAAAATGACAACAGCCTCACCGAAAAGCGCACCGCACTTTGTTCCGCCGATATAAAATACATCACAAAGATTAGCAAGCTCTGGCAGTGTAACATCACATGCCGGACTCTGTAAGCCATAGCCAAGGCGTGCACCGTCAATAAAAAGCGGCATATCATGTTCTTTGCAGACTGCATATATATCAGTCAGTTCCTGCTTGCTGTAAAGTGTTCCGCTTTCAGTCGGAAATGAAATATATACCATACCTGGCTGTACGATATGCTCACGGCTGCCGTCTTCATAGTGCTTCTTCACAGTCTCCTCAATCTGAGCTGCTGTAATCTTTCCATCCTCTGATGAAAGTGCCAATACCTTGTGACCAGTTGCCTCGACTGCTCCAGTTTCATGGCACGCAATATGACCTGTATCGGCACAGATTGCGCCCTGCCACGGCTTTAACGCTGCCGCGATGACAGTCATATTAGTCTGCGTTCCTCCAACAAGAAAATGCACATCGGCATCCGGTCTTCCAACCGCCTTTTTAATCTTTTCTCTTGCACTCGCACAGTACGGATCCATACTGTATCCTACCGTCTGCTCCAGATTTGTCTCATTAAGTCTTTTTAAAATGGCTGGATGACAGCCCTCCTCGTAATCACACTGAAAATATATCATGAATTTTCCTCAAATCTTGTATTTTTTTCTATCAAATAAGGTAAAACACCACATTTGTAAAACTATGTTTGTGGATATTTTATTTTATCGCAGTAAGTTGGCTGACTTTGGCGGAATCACAAGCTTACCATTCTCTGCGACCACTGCGCCGCCAATCTGATACAAATTCTGCTGCCAGCTGCCCGGTACAGTCAAAACTGCCTCGCGATCGGCTGGATTTACGACAACCAAAATTTTCTCATCGGCACTGCTTCGAATATACGCAAGCGGTGATCCATCTGCTCCATCTGATACAAACTCAATATTGCCATCACTTAACAAAGCACTGTGCTCTCTTCGAAGCGCAATCAGCTTTTTCACCTCGTAATACAGAGAATTTGGATCCTTCATCTGATCCTCTACTGTCGGACTGTTTGGCTTGTCATCAGTCGGAATATACAGTTTTTCTGGTGACGCATTGCTAAAGCCAAAATTCACCTCGTGATTCCACTGCATTGGAGAACGGGAACCAGTACGGTTGTAGCCGCCCTCAACTGATACCAAATTTTCGACATAGCGAAGACCAATCTCATCTCCATAATAGATAAATGGTGCACCTGGCATCGTCAAAAGAAATGCAAATGCCACCTTTAACTCATCTCCGTGCAAAACTCTCGCCAAACGATCCATATCATGGTTTCCAGATGGAATACAGATTAATCCCTTCTCTCCTGCCTTTTTGCGGCTCTCCTTATAATTTTCTACAAAAGCTGCTGCGCTACCCTTTCCTCTAGAGGAAAAATACGGTTCCTCACAGCGAAACAGATCATTGTAGTGAGATGGTCCAAAGTGCAGCAAAAAGTCCATATCAAAACCTGCCTGAAGTGACTTATCTGGCTCACCCCACTCTGATACCATCGCTGCCTCTGGAAATTCTTTATCAAGAAATTGGCGAATGGTCTGCCACAGGCGAATAGTTCCAAGTCCATCAGGGTCATTTTTTACAAGTGAGCCTGCCATATCGACACGGAAACCATCGCAGCCCATCTGAAGCCAAAAGCGCATGACATTTTCCATCTCAGCAATTGTTGCCTTCGGTCCCTCTGCATCCATCGGCTGCTGCCACGAGCGCTCACAGATATAGTGACCATAATTTAATGCCGGCTGGTGGGAAAAGAAATTTACCACGCAACAACCGTCTCTGTCCGAAATACCCTTGATCGAGGCAATTCCCTCTGGCTGCTCCCAGATATTGTCTGTCCAGATATAGCGATCGGTATATGGATTTTTCTGTGCCTTAAGTGATTCCTTAAACCACGGATGTTCTACTGACGTGTGCCCAGGAACCAGATCCAGAAGAATATACATTCCCCTCTTGTGAACCTCATCAAACAGTCTCTTCAAATCCTCATTGGTTCCATAGCGTGGTGCTGCTGTGTAATAATCGGACACATCATAACCAGCATCGCCAAATGGAGATTCAAAGCATGGATTCATCCAAATCGCATTGCAACCCAACTCCTTAATATAGTCTAGATGATCAATGATTCCCTGAAAATCACCGATTCCATCTGCGTTGGTATCCTGAAAAGACTGTGGATAAATCTCATAGAAAACTGCATCTTTCAACCACTCTGCCATACTTCCTCCTTCTTGACTGTTATACAGTCAATTTTGTATTTTAAATCAATTTCAGTTTTTATTCTACTTCGCTGTACGCGATCTGTCAATTTTCTATTTCAATTCTTAACTTCTTGATTTTTTTTGTGATAAGGCGTACACTTATTCTACTGATACGAAAGGTAGGTTTGTTATGTCAACAAAAAAGATTACACTTCCAACACATTTTATTGACTTACATTTACATCTTGACGGTGCAATTACACTAGATATTGCAAAAGTACTTGCAAAACTTCAAAATCAAACGCTTCCCTCATCCTCCGATGCCGAGCTTTCTAAGCTTCTTAGCATCCCTCCTGACTGCGAGGACTTAAACGAATATTTGCGCCGCTTTGATCTTCCAATCTCACTATTACAGACAAAGGAAAGCATCAGCGAGGCTTTTTATCTAGTTCAAGAAAAGCTGATCGCACAAAATGTCATCTATGCAGAGCTTCGATTTGCCCCTCAATCCTTTATGCAAAGAGGCTTAAGTCAGCGTGAAGTTGTAGAAGCTGCCCTTGATGGCCTTTCGAGGTCTAACCTTTCTAGCAGTATCATCCTTTGCTGTATGCGTGGGCCGAGACGTGAAAAAGCCAATCTGGAAACAGTTCAGCTTGCAAAGGAATATTTAACTACACAGGACGGCATTACTGCCCTTGATCTTGCCGGTGCCGAAGGATTGTTTGCGACAAGTGATTATAGAGAACTATTTGCACTTGCATCAAAGCTTGATGTGCCATTTACACTTCATGCTGGAGAAGCCGCCGGTGCCGACAGTGTACGCTGTGCGATTGAGATGGGTGCCCGCCGAATCGGTCATGGTGTGCGCGCCTTTGAGGATGATGCACTTTTGTCACTTTT